>NZ_CP128607.1:300000-396366 GCF_051132405.1 Tabrizicola sp. M-4 | reverse complement strand
GGCGCGCCTTTGTGCGATATGCGAACAAAGATAGGATAACGCACAAACGTAATGGACGGAAGGCCCTGTCGGACGGTATCCCGATCCCCGACCCGCCGGACGAGTCGCGGGGCAGGAGGTTTCGGATGGACAAGACCCTTCCCGATCTCGCCACAGCCGTGGCGGGGATCGAAGACGGCATGACCGTGATGATCGGCGGCTTCGGCGGTTCGGGCGCGCCGATCGAACTGATCCACGCGCTGATCGACCGCTACATCGCGACGGGCCACCCGCGCGACCTGACGGTGGTGAACAACAATGCGGGCAATGGCCATGTCGGTCTTGCCGCGCTGATCGAAGCGGGCATGGTGCGCAAGCTCATCTGTTCCTTCCCCCGATCCGCCGATCCGGTGGTCTTCACCGAACGCTATCTGGCGGGGCAGATCGAACTGGAACTGGTGCCGCAGGGCACGCTGGCCGAACGCATCCGCGCGGGCGGGGCGGGTATTCCCGCTTTCTATACGCCGACGAGTTTCGGCACCGACCTTGCCAAGGGCAAGCCGGTCGAAGTGTTCGAAGGCCGGTCCTATGTACGGGAACGCTGGCTCAAGGCCGATTACGCGCTGGTCAAGGCGCATGTCGGGGACCGGCTGGGCAACCTGACCTACCGGATGGCGGCGCGCAACTTCAACCCGCTGATGTGCATGGCGGCGGCCAAGACCGTCGTGCAGGTCAGCCGGATCGTCGACGCGGGCGGGATCGATCCCGAAGCCGTCATCACCCCCGGCATCTTCGTGCAAGGCGTGGTGCTAGTGGAAAACCCTGCGCAGGAAGAAGACCTGAACCGCGCCAACGCCCGCTATCCGGAGGCCGCGCAATGACCGCGAAACTTTCCCCCACCCAGATCGCATGGCGCGCCGCGCAGGACATCGCGGACGGGGCCTATGTCAACCTCGGCATCGGCTTTCCCGAAATGGTGGCCAAGTTCCAGCCCCCCGGTCGGCAGGCGATCTTTCACACCGAAAACGGCATCCTCGGTTTCGGCGAAGCGCCCGCCGCGGGGGCCGAGGACTGGGATCTGATCAACGCAGGCAAGAAGGCCGTCACGCTGAAACCCGGCACGGCGTTCTTCCACCATGCGGACAGCTTCGCCATGGTGCGGGGCGGGCATCTGGATGTGGCGATCCTCGGTGCCTACGAGGTGGCCGAGACCGGCGATCTTGCCAACTGGTCCACGGGGCCGAAGGGCGTGCCGGCCGTGGGCGGCGCGATGGACCTTGTCCACGGCGCAAAGCGCGTGGCGGTCATCACCGATCATGTGACCAAGGACGGTAAGCCCAAGCTGGTGAAGGCCTGCTCGCTGCCGCTGACGGGCGTGGGATGCGTGACACGCGTCTATTCCAGCCTCGCGGTGATCGACATCGAAGGCGGACGTTTCGTCCTGCGCGAAAAGCTGCCCTCGCTGTCGGTGGGTGAATTGCAATCCCTGACGGGGGCGGAGCTGCTGGTTCCCGTCGCCCCCGCCGACCTGATCGTTCCGGAGCTGTGAGATGACCCCCGTCTATATCTGCGACTATATCCGCACGCCCATCGGCCGCTTCGGCGGGGCGCTGTCCTCGGTCCGGGCCGATGATCTGGGGGCCATCCCGCTGCGCGCGTTGATGGCGCGCAACGGGGGCGTCGATTGGGAAGCCGTGGACGATGTGATCTATGGCTGCGCCAATCAGGCGGGCGAGGACAACCGCAACGTCGCGCGCATGTCGTCGCTGCTTGCCGGTTTGCCCGTGGCCGTGACGGGGACGACGATCAACCGCCTGTGCGGGTCGGGGATGGATGCCGTTCTGGCCGCCGCCCGCGCCATCGCGGCGGGCGAGGCGGAGTTGATGATCGCGGGCGGGGTGGAAAGCATGTCCCGCGCGCCCTTCGTCCTGCCCAAGGCCGACGCCGCCTTTTCCCGCAATGCCGAAATCTATGACACCACGATCGGCTGGCGCTTCGTGAACCCCGCGATGGACAGGGCCTACGGCACCGACTCCATGCCGCAGACGGGCCAGAACGTGGCCGATGACTACGGCATCAGCCGCGAGGCGCAGGACGCCATGGCGCTGGCGTCACAGGCCAAGGCCGCGGCGGCGCAGGCGAACGGGCGGCTGGCGCAAGAAATCACCCCCGTCAGCATCCCGCAGCGCAAGGGCGATGCGCTTGTCGTGGACCGCGACGAGCATCCGCGGGCGACCACGGTCGAGGCGCTGGCCAAGCTGAAGCCGCTGTTTCCGAACGGATCGGTCACGGCGGGCAATGCAAGCGGCGTGAATGACGGGGCGGCGGCGCTGATCCTTGCTTCGGAAGCTGCGATGAAGACGCACGGGCTGCGCCCCGTCGCCCGCATCCTTGGCGGCGCGACGGCGGGTGTTCCGCCGCGCATCATGGGCATCGGCCCCGCGCCGGCCAGCCAGAAGCTGATCGACCGTCTGGGGCTGCGCCAATCGGATTTCGACGTGATTGAGTTGAACGAGGCCTTCGCCGCCCAAGGCATCGCCACCCTGCGCCAGCTGGGCATCGCCGATGACGACCCCCGCGTGAACCGCAACGGCGGGGCCATCGCGCTAGGGCACCCTTTGGGCATGTCGGGCGCGCGTATCACGGGCACGGCGGCGCTGGAGTTGCAGGAAACCGGCGGCAAGCGGTCGCTGTCAACCATGTGCATCGGCGTGGGTCAGGGCATCGCCATCGCGCTGGAACGGGTTTGACGGAGTGCGCAGTCAGCTTGAGTATGCTGCACGCAGTTGCCTATTTGGGCTGCTCGGAAAGCCTCGCACCGGAAAGGGCTGGTGTCCCTCGGATTGCTAATGTGATCGACCGATGAACTTCTGACCATGGCGTGCAATTAGGGCACCGCGATGTTGATCTCTGTCTCTTCGATTTCGACGGATGGGTCGATTAGACGATAGTGTTTGCCGAAGTGCAGTGCCACTCGTCGCGCATCTTGTCGAAGGCTATGGTGGATGACGAAGCTGAGCTTTCCAACCCTCAGGAGTTCAATGTTTGTCCGGTCGAGGTCGTGGGCGGCGAAGACCTCAATTTGTCGCCCGGCTGCAGCGAAAGCATTGAGGATCGCACGATTGCCTCCGCCGATGGAGTAGACGCAGCGAATGTCGCCATGGTCGCTCAACGCCTGCTCGATCAGGGTTGCCGTTTGGCGGTCGACCCCGAAGCCCTCGGATACCGTCACCGTGGAAAGATGTGGCGCATGACGCGTCAGACTGTCGAGGAAACCGCTTCGCCGTGCATCCTCTCCTTCGAAACTCCGGCTGGACAGCGTCAGCAAAACCCGTCCTGGCTCCTTGCCCGCCATTTTCGCCACCAGATAAGCCGCCGTTGCCCCGGCCTTGCGGTTCGGCATCCCGACATAGGCGAGGCGAAGCGCGGGTTCGGTATCTGTCACGAAGGTGACGACCGGAATTCGTCGCGCGGAAACCTCCGACAGCACCGCCGCGATACCGGGCGTCGCCGGAGCCTTGAGGACGATGCCTTGCGTTCCGCGACGTGCGATGGCGCGGAGAACCGCGATCAGGGCGGCTTCCTCCAGCACCTCGGCCAGATGGAAACGCGCACGAAACGTCGCGGGGCGCATGAGCGGCAGTTCCGCCTCGAACGCCGCCCGCACGGCCGAGGTGAACCTGTCCGGGGCAAGCATGACAATATCGAGTGTCACGGACGTGCCTCGAAGCTGGCTGGAAGCGTATTGGCGGGCAAGTTCCGCCTCGGCCGCACGAACCCTGTTGATCGTCGTCTGCCGGACATGGTCGCGCCCATGAAGGACACGGTCGACCGTTGCGAGGCTGAGACCCGCTTGATGCGCGATTTCCTTGAGTGTGAATTTGACCGTCATAAACACACTTGAGGTGATTTTGAGGTGTTTCGCAACTGTCTGCATGCGGTGACTTGAGGCAAGCCTCAGTCATCAGGAGGAAACGCAGATGAATATCCAAGCGAAGAATGCGAAAGCTTCACCGGTCTGGCTGACAAAGGATAGTGGAGATTTCGAGACCTTCCGCCAGATCGTCTTGCAACAAACCGATCCGGCCCAGACCCCCCATGCGAGCGAAGTGATCAGCAACATTCCCATCTATGAAGGGGCGCTGGTGGACAAGGCCGCCGTCGATCCGGCCAAAAGAGCCTCGCTCACGCAAGAATGGGCCAATGTTTTCGCCAATGGGGCGGGGGTCATCGTGATCCGGCAGGGTTTGGCAGACCATGCGGTCATTGACCGGGCCAGCGCCGTTTTCGAAGACATCATTGCCGAGGAAAAGCGCGCCGCCAAAGGCGGGGGCGACCATTTCGCCAAGCCCGGTGCAAATGACCGCATCTGGAATTCGCTCGAGAAACACTGCCTTGCCGACCCGGCGAACTTTGCTGCCTACTACAGCTCGCACGGGATCGCTCTGGCAGCAGAAGCTTGGCTCGGACCGAATTCACAGATGACGGCGCAAGTGAACCGCGTGAATCCGGGTGGTGCTGCCCAAACCCCACATCGCGACTACCACCTCGGGTTCATGTCGGCGTCCCAAATGGCGCGCTACCCCGCCCATATTCACGCCGTCTCGCCGGTCCTGACGCTGCAGGGCGCAGTCGCGCATTGCGACATGCCAGTAGAGACCGGGCCGACGATGCTGCTGCCGTTCTCACAGCAGTTCTTCGAGGGCTATCTGGCCTTCTCGCGCCCCGAGTTTCAGGCGTGGTTCGCCGATCATTACGTGCAGCTTCCCCTAAGCAAAGGCGATCTGGTGTTCTTCAACCCGGCGCTGATGCATGGCGCTGGCACCAACCACACGACCGACCGGTATCGTATGGTCAATCTTCTGCAAGTCTCGTCGGCCTTTGGTCGCGCGATGGAGACAGTGAATCGCACGCGGATGCTCCAGGCTCTTTACCCTGTGCTGTCTTCGGCCATCGGGTTGAACGTCGAGAACGTCATCGCGGCCTCAGCCGAAGGCTATCCTTTCCCCACCAATCTCGACAGCAACCCGCCTGTGGGTGGCATGGCACCGAAAACGCAAGCCGACTTCCTGCGTGAAGCGCTTGCCACAAAACAGAGTGTAGCGGACTTCCACGCAGCCCTCGCCGCGCTCGACGCGAAGAACCAGTCGTGAGGGGCACATGAACCGGATCGACGGGAAAGTCGCAATCGTGACCGGTGGCACCCAAGGACTGGGTGCTGCCATCGCTCGGCTCTTTGCGCGAGCAGGAGCCGCGGGCATCGCAATCATCGGTCGCGATGCGGCCAAGGGGGACGCGGTTGCCGAAAGCATAACCGAAGAAACCGGGGTGCCCGTGCTGATGGTTCGGGCGGACTTGGCTGAAACCGAGCAGGTGTTGGGCGTCGTGGCAATGGTCGAGGCCCGTTTTGGGCGGCTCGACATCTTGGTCAACGCGGCGGGCCTCACTGACCGCGGCAACCTCTTGAACACCTCGCCCGAACTGTTCGATCGGCTCTTTGCGGTCAACGTGCGTGCCCCGTTTTTCCTGATGCAGGAAGCGGTAAGGGCGATGGCTCGCTGCGGGACGGATGGGTCGATCCTTAACATCGGGTCGATGTCTTCACGCGCGGGCCAGCCGTTCCTTGCCGCCTATTCTTCGTCAAAGGGCGCGCTTTCGACCCTGACCCGAAATTCCGGCTTCGCGCTGATGCGTAACCGCGTTCGGGTAAACCAGCTCGATATCGGCTGGATGGCCTCGGATCACGAGAAGGCGCTACAGCTTAGGGTCAGGACTCGTTGTCGGCTCAGAGCCAGAACATGACGGTTGCGGCGAGCGCGACGGCGGACAGGAAGACCTTCGGGCATCTGTCGTAGCGGGTTGCGACCCTGCGCCAGTCCTTGAGGCGGCCGAACATGATCTCGATGCGGTTTCGGCGTTTGTAGCGGCGCCTGTCGTGCCTGATGGGCTTGCCGCGAGGCTTCCGGCCCGGGATGCATGGCTTTATCCCCTTGTCTTTCAAAGCTTCCCTGAACCAGTCAGCGTCATATCCGCGGTCGGCCAGCAACCAATCCGCCTTGGGCAGGCTGCCGAGCAGGGCCGCTGCGCCGGTGCCCTTGCGGCCTACGGCACCGATCGCGTTGGTCGGTCCGGTCTGCCTGGCACGGTGCGCAATCACTTCCTGCAGCGCTTCGGGAGCGGAAGGATTTCCGCCAGTTCTTCGTGCGCGCCATGCAGGGGCTGACGCTTGGGGCAGGTGATTTCAGCAAGGATAGGTTGGCGCTGTTGCACGGCCTCTTTGAGAAAGAAGCAAGCCGCGCATGAATGGCTCCTTGAGCGCCGAAAGGAGCCCATAGTGGAGGTTCAGGCGGGGTGCAGCGACGGCAACTCTTCGCACCCGCAGCATGGCGAGATCGGCCCAAAGCGGACGGTCAGCCGGAAGCAGACGAAAAGCAGAAGGGTTTAGCGTCAGCTGACGAGTGTCGCCTTCAGGTCCGTCGTCCCCGCCTTGCGGATCGCGGCGATCAGAAATTCGGGAATGCCGCAGAGGCCGAAGCCCCCGGAGGCGATGGTCATGCCGTCGAACAGCACACCCTCCAGCGCGGCTTCGGCGCTGGGATAGACCTTCTTCATGCGGCACTTGTTTTGGGATTGCGGGCGAGTGCCATTGCCTCGGCCAGCACGGCATCGTCTCCGATATGGTTCATCAGGATGAGGATCAGGCGAGCGTTGAGTGCGTGGCTTTCGGACTCGTCCAGACCCTCATGGGTCGCGATCAGCTTGGCGTAGGACTCGTCCGGTTTGGTGAAGTCCGGGGTCCTGATCAGCATGGGATCAGGCCTTTCCGATGGCTTGGGCCAGCGCCGCGGCCACCGCGGCTTCGTCGAAACGGTCCCAGCGCGCGGTGACGTGCTGGTCGGGGCGGATCAAATAGACTGCCGATTTCGCGCTGCCCAGATAGCGGGCGGTCACCTCTGCCGTCGGTTTTGGCGCTCCAGACCGTGCAACCCTCAAGAGGCTTGGTCTAGGGCAATGACCCGGCGCTACCCGGTATGCCTTGCCTCTTTGTCTGACCGAGGACTGCGCGCTCGGTATTTCGATCCCTCACCATAAACATTTATTTCGAGTGTCATGAAGTGAGCGGCGTGTTCTATACTTATGTGTGGGGAACCCACGGCGAGCGCGGTTTCCTCTAACGTTTTAGGGATCTTGCGGGTTACACACCCACGACACACACAGCGCGCCATCAGGACTTTACAAGAGGTTGGTGAAGAACTGTCGGCTAGATTGATACATCTCCCGGATAGTCTTGGGATGGCCCGCCGTTCGGCAGACCCGGTCGAGCGTCCCTGCTCTGACCCCCGATAACTCCTCCATCTGATGCTAGAGTCCGGCCCACTGAGAGGATCGGACATGAAGAGATCGAAGTTCACGGAAGAGCAGATCATTGGGATTTTGCGAGAGCAGGAGGCTGGGGCGAAGACGACGGAACTGTGCCGCAAGCACGGGATGTCGGAAGCGACCTTTTACGCGTGGAAGGCCAAGTTTGGCGGCATGGATGTTTCGGACGCGAAGCGCCTGAAGCAGCTTGAGGACGAGAACGCCCGTCTGAAGCGGTTGTTGGCAGAGTCGCTTTTGGATCAGGCTGCCTTGAAGGATTTGCTGTCGCGAAAGTGGTAACGCCCGCCGCTAGGCGCGAAGCCGTCGCGATCCTTGTGGAGCATCACGAGATGAGCGAGCGGCGGGCGTGTTCCGTGGTCGGAGCGGACCGGACCTCCATCCGATATCGCAGTTGCCGACCAGACGATACAGATCTGCGCGAGCGCCTGCGGACGCTGGCGGGCGAACGGCGCCGCTTCGGCTATCGGCGGCTGCATGTCTTGCTGCGGCGAGAAGGCCATTCGGTGAACCACAAGAAGACGCAACGGATCTACCGTGAGGAAGGCCTGTCCGTGCGAAAGCGGAAGGGCCGCAAGAAGGCCAGTGGCACACGCGCACCCTTGCTGAGCATGGTCATGCCGAATGCACGCTGGTCTGTCGATTTCGTCCATGACCAGTTCGCGCATGGTAGGCGCTTCCGCATCTTCAACGTCATCGACGATGTAACGAAGGAGTGCCTGGCTGCGGTCGTCGATACCTCCATCTCAGGTCGCCGCGTTGCAAGGGAACTCACAACGTTGATTGAGCGGCGCGGCAAGCCTGGACTCATCGTCAGCGACCACGGCACGGAGTTCACTTCCAATGCGATGCTGGCCTGGAGCGAAGACGCAGGGGTGCCTTGGCACTTCATCGCACCGGGAAAGCCCATGCAGAACGGAATCTGCGAAGCCTTCAATTCCAAGATGAGGGACGAACTCTTGAATGAGACGCTGTTTTTTGGCCTCGACCACGCACGATCTGCCGTCGCGCGCTGGGTCGCTGATTACAACGCAACCAGGCCGCACTCCGCGCTCGGCTATCTCACACCCGCAGCCTATGCTGCCAAACTCACCGCAATGGGCGACCGGCTTCTCGAAACGGAAACGCTCCGCCGCTCGCCCATTGCTCACAACGCGCAACCGCGCCAATTTCAACCATCGGCTCTGGTTTCAGGTGGATGAGTAAAGGGGGTCAGAGCATCCCAACGACGTCCTCGCCTCGGTAGCTGTAGCGCACGTCCAGAACCGGGACACACCGCGAGAAGGTGTCGACAACGGTCAGCACCCGTAGCTTTTTGCCCGTCGCCAGTTGGTCATGCAGGAAGTCCATCTCCCAGACGTCTTGCCCGACCATTCTGACGTTGGGACTTCAGCTCAGGAAAAGAACAATACTTATACGAAAGCTGCAGTCTAACGGGCTTGTTGACGCAGAACGCCGCCTAAGTGCGAGGACACGAGCGAGTTCATTACTGTTTACGGTCGCAGCCGATTTTCAAATTGGAACTGGGAACGATTGCTGGTGGTTCGGACGCCTGTTTTGACGCTAGGGACGATGGTCAGCCGGCCCGACGGCGCAACAAGAGCAGCAGCAGTGCCACGATCACCGTTCCGGCGATGATGACGAATGCCGCCGAGGCGATGGCCGGACTGATGTTCTCGCGCAGGGTCGAGAACATCTGCCGCGCTAGGGTCCGCTGGTTCGGCCCCGCGACGAAGAGGGTCAGCACCACCTCGTCCAGCGATGTGGCGAAGGCGAGCGCCGCCCCCGACAGCACGCCCGGCATGGCCAAGGGCAGCGTCACGAGGAAAAAGACCTTGGGGGGCGGTGCGCCAAGGCTTTCGGCCGCGCGCTCTACCCGCCGGTCGATCCCCGCCAGCGCGCCCGAGACCGAGATCACGACGAAGGGTATGGCGATCACGCTATGCGCCACGATCACCGAGACATAGGTGGAATTGATCCCGAAGCGCACGAACAGCGCCTGCATCCCGACGCCCAGAACGACCGCCGGCACCACCATCGGCAGCAGGAACAGCGTCCGCATCTGCGTGGACAGCATCAGTTTGCGCGCCCTCAGACCAAGCGCGGCTAGCGTGCCCAGCACGGTCGCAAGCGCCGTCGTCGCGGTGGCGATCACCAGACTGTTCAGGATCGCCCGGCTCCAGACCGCGTTTTCCGCAAGTTCCGTGAACCAGCGGAGCGACCATGACGGGATCGGATAGGTCAGGAAGGCGCTGGAGGTGAAGGCCAGCGGCAGCACCACCAGCAGGGGCGCGATCAGGAAGCCCACGATCAGCGCGGCATAGACTGCTTTGATCAGCGTCATCGGATCACCTCGCCTGCACGGGATCGCGGGAAAGCCGGTTGTAGACGGCATAGAGCAGCAGCGTCAGCACCAGCAGGATCAGGCCGAGCGCGGCGGCCATGCTCCAGTTCGCGGAACCCGTTGCATAGAAGGCGATCACCGAGGACAGCATCTGGTCCGACGCCCCGCCCAGCAACGCGGGGGTGATGTAATAGCCGATGGCCGCCATGAAGACGAGCAGCACCCCGGACACCACGCCACGGAACGACAGCGGCAGCAGCACCCTGAGGAAGGCCCGAAAGGGATGCGCGCCCAGCGAGGCCGCGGCCGCCATCAGGTTGTTCGGAACGGTCAGCAGGACCGAATAGATCGGCAGGACCATGAAGGGCAGCAGCACATGCGTCATGGCGATGACCACGCCCAGTCGGTTGTAGATCAGCGCCACGGGCTGCGCGGTCAGTCCCAGCCCCATCAGGGCCTGATTGATGATGCCGTTGTCCTGCAGGAGGATCATCCACGCCGCCGTCCGCACCAGAAGCGATGTCCAGAGCGGCAGCAGCACCGCGCCCAGCAGGACCGACCGCTTCCATCCGCTGACTGAGGCCGCGATCATCGCATAGGGCAGGCCGATCAGCAGGCAGCAGACCGTCACGATCAGCGCCGTCCAGAGCGTCCGAAGTAGGATCGTCGCATTGGCCGAGGTGCCCTCGGGCATGGCCGCGATCTCGCCGGACTTGTTCCGCTCCAGATCCAGCGCGGCAAGGAGGAAGCTGTCGGTATAGGGCGAGGCATTGGATTTGATCGCCGCCCAGAATTCGGGATCGCCCCACCTCTTGTCGATTGCCGCAAGGTCGGCGTCGGGGTTTTCGCGCACTGCGGACAGCGTCTTGCCCATCAGCGACCGGAAGCCCGATTTCGTGGCATTTAGCCGCCGCGTCACGTCGCCCATCGCCATGTCATCCGTGTTGGCGACGATGTCGGCGCGGAAGGCGGCCTGAACCTCTTGGGACGGAAGGCCGGTGCCGTCCCATTCGTCGATGACGGCGGCCGTCCGGGTCAGGACGCGCGACACCGACGGATCGGAGACGGCCTGAAAGATCACGGTGACCAGCGGCCAGACGAAGAATAGGCCGAGGAACACCAGCATCGGCCCGACGAGCAGCAGCGCGCGGAGGGGCGGCCTAAGGGTCATGCCGGGATCACCCAGCCGTCGCCCGTGCAGAAGGTGAGGGCCACCTTCGCGCCGATGGGCCATTCCTGCACCTTGCGCCCCGTGCGGGCGATGATGCGCCCTGCGGCGGTGTCGATCACGATGCGAAGATGGTCACCCTGATAGACAGTGTCCATGATCTCTCCCGACAGACGGTTACCCGTCGGGACGGTATCGCCCCCCGCATCGGCGGACAGGATATCGAACCGTTCGGGCCGCAGAGACAGAAGCGCCGCCTCGTCGACGCGCAGACCCGTGACGCCTTGGGCCGTGAGCAGGGTCCCGTCCGCCAGCGCGACAGTATAGCGATCGGCGGTGACGTCGCGCAGCCGGCAGTCGATCAGGTTTGTCTCGCCGATGAATTCCGCGACAAAACGGTTTGCGGGGCGGTCGTAAACGTCGCGCGGCGAGGCGCATTGCTGGACCTTCCCCGCATTGAAGACGGCGATCCGGTCCGACATGGTCAGGGCCTCGTCCTGATCATGGGTCACGAAGATGATAGTCAGACCCAGCCGGTGGTGCAGGTCGCGGATGTCGAGCTGCATCTGTTCGCGCAACTGTTTGTCCAGCGCCCCGAGCGGCTCGTCCATTAGGACGACGCGCGGCTCGAACACCAAGGCGCGCGCAAGCGCTACGCGCTGCTGCTGCCCACCCGATAGCTGTCCCGGCATCCGGTCTGCGAGCGAACCGAGCTGCACAATGTCAAGTGCGCGCTTCACCTTTGCGGCAATGGCGGTCTTGGCCTCGCCCCGCATTTCCAGCGGGAAAGCCACGTTCCTGGCGACGGTGAGATGGGGAAACAGCGCGTAGTTCTGGAACACCACGCCCATGTCGCGCTTGTAGGTAGGCAGATCGTTGATCACCCGACCGTCTAGCGCGATCGTCCCGCCGCTGACGGACTCGAACCCTGCCAGCATCATCAGCAGCGTCGTCTTTCCGGAACCGGACGGGCCGAGCAGGCTGACGAATTCGCCGCGTTCGATATCGAGGTTTAGGTTCTCGACCACGCGGACTGATCCGTAGTCCTTTGTCGTATTGCTAAAACTGATGAAGGGCGCGGACATGGGCACTCCCGAGGCAGGCGACGGCGGACTGGACCGACAGAAGATCAATACAGATCGCCCGGCACCGAAGCGCCGGGCGATCCAGACCGTCAGGAATAACGCTTACTGGGCGACCCAGGCATTGAAGCGCTCGGTAAGTTCTTCCGAGTTATCAACCCAGTAATCCACGTCAAGGTTCAGAGACACCGCGAGATTGTCGGGATTGGTCGGAAGGTCGGCGGCGAATTCAGCCGGCACCATCTCGGCAGCGGCCTTGACAGGCAGACCGTAGGCGATCTTGGCCGGCAGCTTCGACAGGTTCTCGGGAGCGTTGGCGAAGGCGATGAAGTCCTGCGCCGAGTCCTTGTTCTCGGCCCCGGCAAGGATGACGAAGCTGTCCACCGCGTAGATCGACTCGTTCCAGACGAGCTTCATATTGGTGCCTTCGGTGCGGTTCAGGCCAGTGATGCGGCCGTTGTAGACGCTCGACATCACCACATCGCCCGTTTGCAGCATCGAAAGCGGCTGCGCACCGGCCTCCCACCAGATCAGATTAGGGCGCAGTTCATCCAGCTTGGCGAAGGCACGGTCCACTCCTTCGGGCGTCGAGAGCGTCTCGTAGACCTGATCCTGCGGCACGCCATCAGCCATCAGCGCCGCTTCCAGCGCGTATTTGGCGGTCTTGCGAAGCCCGCGCTTGCCCGGGAACTTCTCGACATCCCAGAAATCGGCCCAGCTTTGCGGCTGCGCGTCGGTCAGCTTGTTGCCGTCATAGGCGATGGCCACCGACCAGACGATGTGACCGGCCCCGCATTCCGAGGTGCTGCCCGGAATGTAGCTGTCCTCACCGCCGAGCTTTTCCCAGTCCAGCTTCTCGAAGATGCCATCGGCACAGCCAAGTGCCAGTTCTTCTGCTTCGACCTGCACGACATCCCAGTTCGGCTGCCCTGCCTTGACCTTGGATTGCAGCACGCCGTAGCCGCCTTCCCATGCCTCGTCGAGCACCGGCTTGCCCAGCTTTTCCGCGAACGGCTGGAAGAAAAGCTCGCGCTGCGCGTCCTGGAAGTTACCGCCGAAGGATACGATGGTTAGGTCGCGCGCCTGTGCCACGGTGCCCGCCAGAAGCACCGCCGCGCTGCCGATCGTCAGAGTTTTGCACAGACGGGTGAAGGTATTTGACATTGTAGTTTCCCTGTTTGCTGTTGTTTGTCTGGTTCTGCCAAGCCAAGCCTGATCGGCGCGGCTCAGTTCCGTTCGACGCGGAAGGCTGCGGCCCGACGGTGGCCTTCCAGCCCTTCCGATGCGCTCTGCCGCATGGCGGGTTGCGCCACCTGATCGATGGCACCGTTCTCGATCCACTGATGAGTGCAGACCTTGACGTAGGCACCGACCCAAAGACCACCGGTGTATCGCCCTGCGGCCATGGTCGGCAGCGTATGGTTGGTGCCGATGCACTTGTCTGAATAGACGACCGAGGCGTTCTCGCCGATGAAGAGCGACCCGTAGGAGGTCAGCCGGCGCGAGAAGGCCATGGCGTCACGCGTGTGCACCTGCAGATGCTCGGCGGCGATGCGGTCGGACACGGCGATCATGGTGGCTTCGTCCGGAACCACGATGATCTCGCCGTAATCGCGCCAAGCCACGCCAGCGACCGGCGCGGTGGAAAGGCCGGGAAGCTGGCGTTCCACCTCGGCCAGCACCGCCTCGGCAAGGGCGCGATTCGTCGTGATCAACCCGACGCGAGTCCGCACGTCATGTTCGGCCTGCGCCAGCATGTCGGTCGCGATCATGCGCGCATTTCCAGTGTCATCCGCCAGCGTGTAGATTTCGGACGGACCGGCCAATTGATCGATACCGACTGGGCCGAAGACCTGCCGCTTCGCCTCGTTCACGAAGGCGTTGCCCGGACCGACGATCTTGTCGGCTTTGGGGATGGTCTCGGTGCCATAGGCCATCGCGGCGATGGCCTGCGCGCCGCCGACGCGGAAGATGCGGTCCGCGCCGGACATGTGGCAGCCCGCGATCATGGCCTGATGCGCGTTGGGCGGCAGGCAGGCGATCACCTCCTTCACCCCTGCGACACGTGCCGGAACGATGGTCATGACCGGTGCCGACAGCAGCGGATAGCGCCCGCCCGGAACGTAGCAGCCGACGCGTTCGATCGGGATAACGCGATGCCCCAAATGGATCCCCGGAAGGGTTTCCACCTCCAGCGGCAGTATCGTCGCGAGTTGCGCCTTTGCAAAGGCGGTCACGTTGTCGATGGCGAATTGCGTGTCGGCGCGTGTCTGCGGGTCAAGGGCCGCAACAGCGGCCTCGCGTTCCGTCATTGTCACTTCCAGCGCGCCGATCTCGGCTTTGTCGAACTTCACCGAATAGTTGCGCACCGCCGCATCGCCACGCGCCTTCACATCGGCCAACACGGCCTTGACCGTGGTTTCGACGGCGGAATTGTCCGTTACGGCGTCACGCAGGGGGGCCTTGATCCGCGTTACGAGGTGTTCGAGCGCGGCGGGCAGGGCGGTCATGGGCTTCGGTCCTTACCAGTTGTTTAGGACAGTCTTCAGCGGTCACGCGCGGTAAGCAATTGTCGTCCAGAGGGCTGGTGAATATAATCTCCAAAAGGCGCAAGCGAACGGAGGCAGAGTGGCCCATATCGGCAACCGAGTGCGAGAATTACGGCGACGCCGGCAACTCAGTTCGCGCGAATTGGCCGCGCGCGCAGGTGTATCGCATTCCACGATCTCTCTGATCGAGCGTGACCGCATGAGCCCCTCGGTCGATACGCTCGGCGCGATCGTCGAGGCGCTTGGCACCACCATGGTCGAGTTCTTCTCAGGCCTGACCGAACGCCACGACCACGGCCCGGTCTATCGGCCGGATGACCTCGTAGAGATTGGTAATCCAGCAGAAATCTCTTATCGCGTGGTCGGTTTCAACCACCCCGGCCGAAAGATGCAGGTGCTCGTCGAACATTACGTTCCGGGTGCCGACACCGGTCCGCTGTTTTCGCACGATGCGCAGGAAGCGGGACTTGTGCTTCAAGGCCGGATCGAGTTGACCGTAGGCGAGGGGGTGTGGGAGCTAGTCGAAGGGGACGGCTATTACTTCGACAGCAACCTGCCGCACCGGTTCAAGAACGTTGGTGATGGAGCGGCAAAAATAATCAGCGCGATTACCCCGCCCAGCTACTAATGTAGCCGTGAGCATGTGGTTTGTTAGGGTTTCAACCTGATCCAAGCCTTGCCAATGCTGACGGTGTGCCGGAGCGAGCTGAATAGCCCCAGGTCTCGTGGCCGCTTTCTTCCCTGACTTTGAGGCAAGGCAGCCGAGGGCAGGTGCGCGGTGGCCGAATCTTCCAGGACGGTGGACTGGTCAAAGAATTCGTATGCGAAGCGGGTCTTCGGCACGCTGAGCGACCGCAGCGCTGCTTGGACCGCTTGCATGAAGGGTGGCGGAGGCTATGCGCCGTTCGCTCGATCTCACACGGGTTGCATAGCCGATGGAGGCGACAAAAGCGACACAGTGCGGCGGCACGAAGGCGGGCACGGTGCACGCGATTACCAGATCTTCCTGCCATCGCCCGATCGGCCGAACCAAGGCGTCTTCATGATGCCACATGGCTGCACGCAGTCGTCACTCGATTTCGTGATCGGGACGCAGATGCACCTTCACGCGGAACGGCAGGGATGGGTCGTCATCTATCCGGAACAAGCTTCTGGCCATAACACGTCGCGCTGCGAGAACTGGTTCCGTCCGTAGGATAGGGTAGGGCGGGCGGTGAACCGGCCCTCCTGGCGGACCTTGCATCTTCGACCGCGACGGCCCACGGGGTCCCGGCGCAGTCGTGCTTCGTCGCCGGTTTGTCCGACGGTGGTGCCATGGGAGCCATCCTCGGCCAGACCTACCCGGACGTGTTTCGCTGTGTCGGAATACACTCGAGCCTTGCGCCAAGATCGGCGAATGACGTCGTCTAGGCCTTCGCGGCAATGCGCGGCGAACCCCTGTCCTCTGCCGAGGCACTGCGCCTTCCCGCGATCCTCTTCCACGGTTCCGCCGATACCACCGTCGCGCCGGTGAACGCAGGTCGCCTAGTCGGTCATCTGAGGGGGACCGAGGAGCGCGTCGGTGTGGGCGGAAAACGTCGCAGCGATGTCTTGTCCGGCAGGAATGCCACGGGGCACCCCGTTGAGGTCTGGCGCATCGCTGGTGCTGGCCATGCGTGGGCGGGTGGCCATGAAAAAGGCAGCTGAACCGATCCCGATGGTCCCGACGCGTCTGCGGAGATCGTCCGTTTCTTCAAGCGCCTTCGGTGACCATCCTTGTCGGCTCCCTAAGGTTGTTCGCCTCCGCCTAGCCTGAGCCGATGGCTACTTCTCTGGGGATCGTGCAGCTGGCAAGGTCCCGTGTCGATCCTAGCGGACGCGCGGTCTGGCCGCCCCCCGCTGTCCGCCATGGCGATGTGACCTGATAAACGGAAAGGTATGCGAGCACTGGTCGACTGTCTGCTTTCCGCCCCCTGCGACGCCGGGCACGCTCGCGGCCCATACCTGCCGGTCGCCCCGCGAGAACCTTTTGTCAGCTGCCAAGAAGCCGCCGTTGATCTGACCACCCACAAGACCCCGGAAACTTGTAGTGATGGGGACGAAGCGGACGTTTGCAAGTGCAGCAGGGACAGTTCTTCTGTCCTGTGGCGACGCGATGCACTCTGCCCGTTGCCGCCCGCTGGTCGCGGCGAGGAGACCTCGCCGACAATTCACAACTGCAAAGTTAGAGAGGGAAAGAGCGGACACCCGCAGTAGCAAGCAAGAATGGAGCTTTGGCACCCAAAAATACGCACAATCCCCTCGCAAAAAGCTCGAAGCGGCCCGCAAGGCGCTCGTTGCCGTTTAAGACTCCCGTGCCTGGGGTTACAGCTTCCCAAGCGGTTGGCGCCTGACAGCGCCGTGCCAACAGAAATGAGCCCTGCATTGAGCGCCTCCATCCTCCGTCTTGTGAAAAAAGATTTGCTCGGCATTCCGATTCGGGTGAGCCTTTCCCGACGACAAAATTGATTACCGACAATCGCCGTTAGGGGGAAGCAGATCATGAAACCCATGCAATTTGTCTGGGCGTTCTGTGCCTTGATTTCATTGGCTTTGCCGATCGGAGCTTCGGTTCAAGCACGTGACCTGCCTGCTGACTTCATCGCCGACAGACTTGGACCTTCCTGCACTCGCTTCTTCTCCCCGTCACGCTTAAGTGGCGATTTGCGGTACGTTTCCGAACTTCGAAGCGTGAGCCTGCAGAGCACGAACTCGCTCACGATGGACCACGATGCAATATCCAAGAGGTGGACGCGCCTGCTTGGCGTGGCGATGGGCGCCGCCGCAAGGAACGATCAATCGTCAGCCGGCCAGATCATCGACACGCTCGTGGGACTTGCCGAAGCAAGAGCGCTCCTGGGGGTGATGTCGGTTTCCGAGGCGCAACGTGTCAATTGCTGGGCTGGCGGCAACAAAAACAGTGTCTGTCCCTACCACGTGGTCCAGCATAGCGGCTTCGCTGCAATTGCGATGATCATGTCAGCGTCGATGCTTGAGGAGCATATTCAACCCGACCAAAAGAAGATCCTTGAAGGATACTTCGACGCCCTCTTCAAGAAGTTCATTGGGCCGCTTTCAAAGAACGGCTTGCGTTCAGATGGGCTGTACGAATTTGCTGACTACGGAATAGGCGTCCTCGCCTACGCACGCTGGACGGGAAACAGTCGACTTGCCACCAGCGAGATCAACGCACGCAAGCGTTCGTTTCTGGGCAAGATCAACGCGGATGGCCTGATCGACAACAACTCTTTCCGGGGTTATCGGGGGTACTGGTATCATACGCTTGGGGCAGAAAGTGCCTTCGGCTACGCTCTTGTGGCCCGGCGGTTCGGCGTCGATCTTTTCAACGACAGGCAGCTTGGCCCCCGTTTGCGCAATCTGGCGATTCAGGTCGTCAACGGCGCAAATGATTACGCATCCTTTCGCGCGCTTCCTGCACGGGGGAACAACGCTGCAAGAGATGTAGCAGACGAAATTCCGCACATGCATCAGTTTGCCGTGAACTTGCCGCGCATCATCCAGCAAGAATACGGACTTCGGGTTCCGATCCAGTCGGCCTATCGTTCCAAGGGTCAATCTGAAACGATCAGTCGCCTCATCGGTTTCAACGCCGACTGCTACTATGATAGCCGCTGAGGCCTTGCCGCGAGGGCTTGTGTCACGCGTCAGCTATCGCGAATTTCTGTGTACGCGAAGTCGTAGCCTAACAGGCCGTTCTCCGCCCGTTTCGACGTCGAGCGTACTCTCGGCCCAAACCTGCCACCCAGTTGCCTGACGACGCCAGTCCGCTCTCGGGCCGACGCAAGGACATCACGCCGCCTCGATGTATTCCCGCGCCTACCCGGGGTCCGCGGACCCCTCGGCTGCAGGTTTGGAGACGGACAGCACGGCAAGTTCGCGACTTTCGCCCGTGCGGGTTTCCCAGTTGAACCGAGCCCCGGCCTTCAAGCCCAGCAACGCCACACCGACCGGCGTAAGCACTGAGAGACGCCCTGCGGTGATGTCGGCCTCTTCCGGCCAGACCAATGTGGCGCTGTGCTCGCGGCCAGTGGTTTCGTCGCGCCAGATGATGTTGCTGCCGATCCCGGCAACATCCGTAGGAACGCGCACGGCAGCCACGATGCGCGCGCGCGACAGCTCTTCAAGCAAGCGATCGGCCACAGGCTGCATGTGTGCCGCCGCGCCTTCGACAAGCGCCTCGAGATGGGCGACGGTTTCCTGTGCGACTGTGATCGGCGGGCGGATGGATCGGGACATGATGGGCCTCCTTGGTGGCGACCTGCCATGAGGCGTCGCCGTAAACGGTTGAACGTCAGGTGGTTTGGGATCAGCTCGGGCGCAGTGTCGGCGCAGTGGCGCCTACGCCCGAGTCAGGAGGCGGTCTTGCTGACGACCGTGCATGGTCCGGCGTTTGATGAAAGCGGGCGACCTGTTCATCACTCCAACATAAGCATAGCGGCGGAAGAATTCCAGACCGCCCGCCGCACCGCTGTGCCGTGGATCAGGGTCATGATTGGACAGCACAGGGCCCAAAGCGGTCTGTGCCAAGATTTTTGTTCGGATGCCCTGTAAAGTCTCTTTTTTGTGCAGTATGCGGTGTCAGGGCCAAGAGAATGCCGGAAAATTAATCATGAACAGTATCGACGAGAAGCTGCAGCCCATCCTGACCGAGGTGGTGCGACGCAATGCGGGAGAGCCTGAGTTCCATCAGGCCGTGCATGAGGTGCTTGAAAGCCTTGGGCGCGTGGTGGCCAAACACCCCCACTATCTCGACCTCGCGCTGATCGAACGGATCTGCGAGCCCGAGCGTCAGATCATCTTCCGCATCCCTTGGGTGGATGACCAAGGCCGCGTCCAGATCAACCGTGGCTTCCGTGTGCAGTTCAACTCGGCCCTCGGTCCCTACAAGGGCGGCATGCGGTTCCATCCGTCGGTGAATGTCGGGATCATCAAGTTCCTCGGCTTTGAGCAGACGTTCAAGAACGCGCTGACTGGTATGCCCATCGGCGGCGGCAAGGGCGGGTCCGATTTCGATCCCAAGGGCAAGTCCGATGGCGAGATCATGCGCTTCTGCCAATCGTTGATGACCGAACTGCACCGCCATCTTGGCGATCAAACCGATGTGCCTGCGGGCGACATCGGCGTCGGCGGGCGCGAGATCGGGTACATGTTCGGGCAGTACAAGCGGCTGAACAATCGGTTTGAGGCAGGCGTCTTCACCGGCAAGGCGCTCGCATATGGTGGGTCGCGGGCACGGACGGAGGCCACGGGATACGGCAATACCTATTTCGTGCAGGCGATGCTGGGGACGAAGGGCACGTCGTTCGACGGCAAGACGGTTGTCGTATCGGGGTCTGGAAACGTCGCGATCTATACGATCGAGAAGGTGCAGTCCTTTGGCGGCAAGGTCATCGCCTGTTCGGACTCCAGCGGCTATGTGCTGGATGAGGCGGGCATTGATCTGGACCTGCTGAAGGAGGTCAAGAACGTCCGACGTGAGCGGATTGCAGAATACGCCCGCCGCCGTGGTGCGGGGGCACATTTCATTCCCGTTGGCCAGGGCTCGATCTGGGACGTGCCCTGCCAGGTTGCGATGCCGTCGGCGACCCAGAACGAATTGTCTGGCAAGGATGCGGCACAGCTGGTCAAGAGCGGCGTCATTGCCGTGGGCGAAGGGGCAAACATGCCCAGCACGCCAGAAGCGGTAAAGGTCTTTCAGGATGCGGGCATCCTGTTTGCGCCCGGCAAGGCCGCGAACGCCGGCGGAGTTGCGACCTCGGCGCTCGAGATGCAGCAGAACGCAAGCCGCGACAGCTGGACCTTCGAGCAGACCGAAAAGCGGCTGGCCACGATCATGCGCAACATCCACGACACCTGCCATGCGACAGCCGAGGAATATGGCGCGCCAGGCAACTATGTCCTTGGCGCCAACATTGCCGGCTTCGTCAGGGTCGCCGAAGCCATGCGGATGCTCGGCGTCATCTGAACGCGGACCGATCGACCCGGTCGGGCTCCCGTTTCGGGGCCGCAGGTCAGCAGACGTTTGTTGCGCAAGCTGCGAACGTCCGCTTCCCGCCCAGATCGTCGATGGCGCGTCCGCGAGGTTGACGCAAAGTCTCTTGGCCGGACCGTCCGCTAGGGGCTCATTCTGCCGAGTGGACGCTGCAAGTGGTGCCAGAGGCTGCGGCAACCAAGCGCTCCGACTAAGGTTACCCGGACACGTGCTCTGGCCAGTGCACAGTATGCCAATCCGGCTGACCGCTCGGAGACATGGTCCGGTCGTGGGCGCAAACCGCGTTCGTTCTCTGACGCGTTGGCAGCGGATGCGGCCCCAGAGTCTTTTTTGGTATGGATCCCTTCAGGGGGATCAATCAAAGCGAGCGAGGCTTGGCCTCGCTCGTTTCATTTTTGGAGCAGGGTGGACCAACCAAGAAACTGGGCTCAACCATGTCTCCTTAGCCTCGTCGTTTCTCTGCTCTTGTGCCTGACAACTTGAGCCACTGTCTTCCAAGGAGCTGCGTGACGAGTGTTTCCAGTGGATCTTGACGCGCCGTTGGACGGTTAGGCTCTGCGGCACCAAGCGCGTGGCAGCGCAACATACAATACCAGCCATGCTGTGACGACCTCTCGCAAGTGCATGTGAAGTGCCCCCGGACATGAGTTTTCGCTCAACTAAACCCAATCCCGCTGGGATAGCCCTGCCGATGCAAAAGATGAGGCGCAACATGCGCCTCATCTTTTTTTGCAGAGTTTCACGGAGAGACAGGTGCCGCAGAGACTTGTTGCGAACTGCTGTCCGCCGCCTGCCGTTTTCGCTCTCGCTTGCCCGTTTGGTGCGTTATCTCGAAATGTAGGGCGGCTTCGGCAGGATCAAAGTTCAGCAATGCCGGATCTTGCTTCTGCAGCGTGACCTGCGTTGGCAGCGGACTGAAACCCAGAGCCTCGATCAATTCTCTTGCCACTGCTCGTGCAAGCGGTGGCGGAACGGAGGCGCCCACTTGCCTCGCACCGTGCGACTTGGTTGCGTGAAACCGGAACCAGTCCGGGAAGCCATGAAGCCGCGCCATTTCGCGAACGGTGATGCAGCGCGGGTAGTCGGGATGGATCGGGCGCGGGCTTGAAAACGCTCCGCGCGCTGCATCGGTCCCAGCCCGCAGAGTGTTGGCCACTTTCGCAGGGTCAAGTTTTTGGAAGCGACTGACCTCCTCAACAGCCCCCTGCGGTGTATGGGCAAAACGCCTCCTAGTCTGGGCATTGTGCTCCGTGCGCGCACTGCAGGTGAGCAGGTTCGGATCCCATTCGCGCCTGTATCCCAGATGCCAGTCAGCATCGGACTGGCAGCGAAGCTCCGAGGCATAGGCGGATCGTAGGCCCCAGCTGTCGACCTGCACGGAGTCGCCCTTTCGCAGCGCAGCGAATTTGTCCGCATTTGGCAGGTCACCTAGCGCATCCTGCACGGTAGGTCCGACAGGTGCCTCAAATCCCTTCGGACGGCGCCCCGCTGCATGGAACTTGAGCGCGGGATAGTCTGGGAGTTGCTCCCCATAGCGGACGCCGAAGAGGAAGAAATGCTCGCGCGATTGAGGAACACCGAAGTGGACGGCGTTCAGGAATTTGAAACCTGTCCTGACCTCGTAGCCTATCACCTCCAACAGGGCGATGTGCCGAAAGAGGGCTTCCCGATGCGGCCGCATGGTTATCCCCTTGACGTTATCAAGGATAAACGAGCGCGGGGTGAGTTCACGCACCAGACGGAAGAACTCCCCGACAAGCGCATTGCGCGGATCGTCAACGTCGCGCTTGCCCATGCCGGAAAAGCCTTGCGATGGTGTGCCGCCAAATACGCAGTCGATCGTCTCGGTCCCGATGCCCGACCGATCGCGGATGTCCTGCCCGCACAGCGTTTCAGCTGGGGCGCAGATGACGGAGGTCTGCGGGAAGTTGAACGCATACGTTGCGCAATGCACTGGGTCAATCTCGACCGCGGCTTTAACGTCGAACCCTGCTTGCTCGAACCCTAAGCTCATGCCCCCTGCGCCTGAGAACAGGTCGATCGCGATGGGGCGCACTCGGCGAATGAAGCCTTGAGTAGTCGGATCGTCAAGCGACTCACTGCGTTCAGATTGTGCGAGCAAAAACTGCTCTGCTGTTAGTTCAAACAAATTTGTCATATCTAAATTCTCCTATATTTATGACTGGATGCTTTCCTTTCGGTCTGCGGTTTCTGTTTGCGACGCATTCTGCGCCAAGGATCGCATTTGGGTCGGGCATGCAGGGCCCGTGGCCGTGAGGCCGCACTGGTACCGAAGTCCGGCACCAATTCTGTGATTTCTAGGATTGCGAGCACGTCCGTACGGATCATGAAGCGACCGTCGAGTGAGGGAGCCCGCGTTGGCAGGCTCTACTTCGCTCAGTTGAGCCTCGCGCGCGGCAGGACTTTGGGTTCTCTCGGCAATGCAGGTGCGGCGGACTTGCCCCGTTTGCCAGCTTTCGCGGCTTTACCAGCCTTCTTTCCTGCTGACGGGGCTCCGCTCTGATCTGATTGCTGTGCTTTCTGAGCAGGCTTTGCGCTCGATACCCGGTCGGGATGCTGTGCAGAGCCAAAGAGCACGCCATCCTCGTTCCTGATCGCAAATCGCGTCGGTGGCTTGGGGCTGTAGTTTGACTTCGTAAGGGCGTACCACACGACGTTGGGGTTGATGTCGTCCGGAGCGAGGTTGATCATCGACCGCACGCTACAAACCGCAGCACTTGAGCCACGGGCAACGTCAAGCTTCAAACCTGCTTCGGCATCGCCGGCGTTCTTGACCGTGTGGTGAACAATTTGGACGCCACAGTTGTGGGTCTCAGCGATGCGCTTTAGCGTCTCCTTGATCTTTGCCATGCCCGTCGCACTATTCTCGTTTGCATCGCCGAGACTGCGGTTGAGTGTGTCTACGATGATGAGTCGAGGCTTTTGGTCTGCTGCGGCAAGGACAATATGCAGATCTCGGATCCAGTCCGACTCTGCCAGCCGTCCGTCTTGTCGCATGACGATGCTGAAGGAATCAGGGAAGATGAACTCGATGTTTGCTTCGACATTCTTCCTGAACCACGGCGACAAGTGTTTGCAGGCGTTCTGCAGGCGTTCGGCCAGAACGTCCTCTCCATCTTCAGCAGAGATGTAGATCACTTTCCCCTTCTTGATCCGATAACTGTTGTCTGGTTCGCCCCAGAGATTGAAGATGTCGCGGCCGATAGCGATTGAGATCGCGTTCTGCAGGGCAAAGTTGCTCTTACCGACGCCGCCGGGCCCGAGCAGGAGACTGACGGTTCTCAGGAGCAAGCCAGGCAGGACAAAGTCGAGCGGCTTGTAGCGCTTCCTAAGCATGGCTGAGGTGGAAGCGGTTGCCGCCGCGATGCGGTTGATGGGGGCAAACGCTTGGTTGTCCGACGTGTTGGTCTTGGAACGTCTTCCGGTTGCTTTCTTGCCCGTACGTCGAGAAGCCTTCCGGGTCATCTTAGTCGTCGACTTAGTTAAGCTATTCATGATAACAATCCTATATAAATCAATAAGTTAATTAACTTCAGCATGCGCTTGTGATGTCACAACGCGCATGCCTTCCACGCCCGCGAAATTGCGGACTAAGAAGCCGTTCAGGGACCATTGTACGTCGGACCGGAAAACTCGGTTGCCCACGTCTGTAGGTGTTTCGAGGATTATGGTTGGAGTGCGACTGGGCAAATAGCCCGTTCGTCAGATTGCACAACAGACCGACAGCTTAGCCGTCACCTGCGCTTTTCCGCTACATCCTTTCTCTATTGTGCATGTCGCCGCCTCCTTCATCTCTGTAAGAAAAAACACTATCACAGAACGCGATGCATTGCAAGAAAAAAATGACGCCTGCTGCATTTTTAATGTTGACAAAGCAAATTTCTACAAAATCTCATGAAAACACGATCGCGCCGCTTCTGCTCAAAAACACTCAATTACAATGGTTTACTTGTATCTAGGCTCGAATCGTCATCCGACTAGAACTCGCCTACATGTCCAAAACGGGGGCGCCCGAGGGCACGCCTGTCTGGTCCGATGCATGGTCTCACCTCTGCGACAACTGCAATTTACTCTGTGTCAGTTCCAGCCCTTCGGGTGAGAACAGCAATGGAGACGCCGCAAGTTCAGTGAGCAAGCACCGAGCTCGATCCGTTCGGTACGGAACCCTGTCTCCATCAGGTACTTCGACAGGCCCTCGGGATGGCTGCCAATCTTAGCTTCACTGCGAATTCGTCCGTCTTCATCGATGATGCGGATGGCGGTCTCTTTCACCGAAAGATCCAATCCGGCATAGTGCTTCACGGCTCGCGCTTCATCCCTGAAGCTTGTTGCTGCTTCACACGGACGGCGTAGTACCATTAGATCGAAGCACAGCACCTCCACCAACGCCGTCCTCGGATTGAGACGCAAGCTGAATACCTGATCTCATCATAATTAAGGACCGCGCGTGCCGTGATTTAAAATTACAAGATTGTGCCTGGGTATAGTGCTGGAAAAGTATTGCTTCCTCACCGTACCTTTGAACAATCTTTCCGAATCGATTTCTGATTTGTGGAGGTAGCCAACCCCAGAACTTGGCAAAAATTAACGTCACTTTAACTATGCCATAGTAGTATAGAGAAAGTTTCAACAAGAGGAGATACACCATGAAACTATTTGAGCATCTGACGGAAAATCTGGACTACAGCGATTGCGAGTCGCTTATTGATGTTGCAAGCGTGGCCCACGAGGCAATTGAGCTGGCCGGAATAGAGACAGAGGATGTCCTCGACAAACTCTCTGAAGAGCTGGGCATTCTGGAAATAGGCCATCTGTTCAGAAAATTTAAGGCGCTTGAAGATGAAGAGATTTTTACTATGGCGCTAAGCGATGCCCTTGAGCACGAGGAGAAAGCCGCAAAATACCCTTGGGATGTTGCGGACGTCGTTGTAGGCATTATGTTGCTTCACGGCAAGCAGGAACTGCGCGAGCAGCTTTCGGAGCTTCCGTATCGGAAGGACTGAGACCTACCAACATTCCGCTACCGCAGCACTGATCGCAATCACAGCTCTGACTGGCACCTGTTGGAATGAAGCTGAAATTCAGGGTTGGTGCAAGGTCTGCTGATTTCATTTCTATGCTGCAAGCTATTTTCACAATCTTTGCTTAAATGCGTATACGCGTTCTGAATCTTGCTAATTCTTGATTGAGAGGCGCTTGGCTCTTCTTCCCCGTGGTACAAATGGCGCGCTTAGCATATTGAGGCTCTGAGAATACTCTATGTGTACTCATTTTTTATTGCCGGATAAATTTAAGCGCGCCATATGTTGCCTCAAGAAACAGTGCCGAATTGATTGGCAGGAGAAAGGTAATGAAAGCAAAAGACGAAACTAGCAGGACGCAATATTCTCCGAGAAACTGCGGGCTTCTAAGGGCAGCAGCGGCGCTGAACAGCGCGACATAGAGTTTGATCTTCCTCCGCATCGCCTGAAACCAACGTTTCGGACGCAAGACGTTTTCTCTGATTGGCCGGGCAGCGCGATCAGCTGAGCGCCTTGCGGTCTTTGACGGGCTACTCCGTCGAAGAGGTGCGGCCCCTTGCCCGCGGCGCTGTTGCACCTCCCCAGGGTTTGGAACGGGTCACGCCCGTCCGAAACGCGCCGCGGGCATTTTCTCCCCCCGATCCGGGTTCTTGGGTGATGTGCCCTGAACTCGAGGTCTCACTCTCCGTTCCGCAGGCAGATTTGCCAGCGGGCTTTTCCACCACACCCAAAAGAAGGAACCAAAATGACTGATTTCTCTTTCTTCGAAGACGAACGCGGCGGATCGCACCGAAGCCTACAGCGGGGCGTGCATAAGGGCCGCTGTGGCCAACTGCTTCCTATGGATCTTCGCCACTTTCCGGATGTGCCGCAGTGCACACGGCGCGCGAAAGCAAAATTCATAGGTGCCGCTGGCGAGTACCTCGTCGATAGCGTGCTGACACGGGCCGGTCTCACTGTCTGGACTGCTGCTGATCTCGACATTGCAGATCGTCTTCTCAACATCGCGGGCACTGCAGTCCTGATTCAGGTCAAGACTGTGACAGCGCCCCGCCATGGTCGATGCACGTTTCAAAACACCCATGGCAACGCTCGGGCAGGCGGTGTGTTCGCCTACGGCGAAAAAGATTTCCACATCGCTGCACTAGCGGTGCTTTCTCACAACGTCGTCAAGTTCGTTCCGAACTTGGGGCGGTCATTCAGTGTGCTCGAGTCTGAACTTGAGGACCTCGCGGCAGACCCGATCGACAGTCTTGAGGTGGCCATCGCTCACATCGTCAAGGCCCGCCGGTTGCCGCAGTGCTGAAAAACCCACGGCTTCAAGGTGCGTTTTGAGAATGCCCATCACAGCAAGAAACAAGGATCATTGAATGGTACCATCAACCATAAACACATCCCCCCGCGCTCAAAGACCACACACCGCTTTCTGGCTGGGTGCGCTTCGGGCCGGTTTTCGTGCCTATCTCGAAGAGGTGTTCTTTGAAGAGCTTTCTGGGCCTGTCCGGAAACGCGAGCACATCTGGGACAATGAGCTCTCCGACGACAATGCCGTGAAGCAAGGAAATGCATGCATCGCGACCGTCTCGACTCCTGAGCAGATGTTTAGGCTCCCTTGGATGCCAAAGAAACCGGTCGTAGTCGAGCTTGCGGCAATGGCAGGACTTGCCCAAGCTGTCGGAACGCGGGAGCGTCTTGCCAGAGTCCTAGAACCGGGTCATCTCACTCACCTGATCCTGCCCTTTCTCGAAGAGGACCCTGGCGAAGCCCGTGGAGCCTTGGAAATGGCCCTCCAGCTTTGGGGCCGATGGCAAAGCCCCAGAAAGGGGGCAGACACCGCGCGTCAGGTACTGTTCTGCAATGAGGTTGCAGACGGAAGCTCGCGGTTGCCTCATAATCTCAAATCTCTGGTTGGCCGCGTCGAAAGGTATCTGCGCGCAGGGGATACGGTACTTCTGGTGACCCCGGGGCCGACATTGCCGCCCGCGTTGCAACGCCTTGTCGGCCAAACCCTACACGCTCCTCGACTTTCGCAGACCGTCCTCGTCGAGATTCTCCGAACGATCCACAGCGCTGCGGCTGCCATGACAGAGCATGATCTGCACTCGAGCATTCCGCCAGATCAATCACTTCGGCAGATCACCTTGACGCAATTGCAAGCCGCATTGCGCCTTCCAAACCTCGATCAGCTGGCTTCGCGTCTGCGAGTGCTGGCCGGGCCGCCGCAGAAGAGCTCAAATGTGACCTTGGACGCTGTGCGAGGTCAGAGCGATGCCGTGGCGCATCTACGGCGCATGCTCGCCGATCTCGATGCCTGGCGCGACGGAACTCTCACATGGTCGGAAGCGAGCATGAGTGCCGTCTTCTACGGCCCCCCAGGAAACGGCAAAACTATGCTGGCCTCCGCATTTGCTGGCAGCGCTGAAATTCCGCTTTTTGCGACCAGCTATTCGGCGTGTCAGAAAGCGGGACACCAAGGCGACATGCTGCGCACCTTGCATGAGGTGTTCCGACAGGCTGAAGCAGCTGCACCGTCAGTTCTGTTCATCGATGAAATCGATGGTTTCTCGGAGCGCGCGCGCGACTCTCAGCACGAACAGTACCTGCGCGGGGTGGTCAACGGGCTCCTCACCGAGCTCTCGCATGCGGCAAGCGTGCCGGGTCTGGTTCTTTTGGCGGCTACGAATGATCTTGCTGTTGTCGATCCGGCTGTGATCCGGCCGGGCAGGTTTGACACCAAGATTCCGATCCAGAATCCGGATCGGACCGGAATCCGCGAGATCCTCGCCGATAACATCAGATTGTCCCAGCCGGTCGCCATTTCGGATGCGGATCTCGACATGGCCGCGCGAGAGCTCATCGGAGCATCCGGAGCCGAAGTTGCGGCGAGAGCGCGAGAGGCCTTAGGACGCGCCCGTCATGCACGTCGGGCGGTAAACGGTGAAGATCTGCGAGCAGCTTGTGAGGTAGCCTTCTCGGGAGACAGGGCCGCGCATTTGCGACGTATCGCGGTTCATGAGGCCGGTCATCTGGTGGTGCGCGCAAGTTTGGGTCTACCTCCACCAATCTCAGTGCAGATTGGCCTTGCCGGGGGATCCGTTACCTGTCCCGCGGTTGCGATGCACACCGAGGCTAGCGCCACTGATGCGCTCGCCGAACTGCTGGCCGGTCGAGTGGCCGAGCGGGTTTTGCTTGGCGATCTCTCCAGCGGTGCGGGTCATGGCCCTGACAGCGACATTGCGAAGGCGACTTTGCAGGCCCTTAGGATGGAAGCAGAGTGGGGCTTCAGTGACAGCGTGCCGATCTGGCAGCCAAGTGCCACCCTTTTCTCCTTGGGCATTCCGTCGTCTATGAAGCCTGCTGTCGAACGGCGCTTGCGCGATGCTGAGAACACGGCCACGGAGGCGATCACGGCGCACCGCGAGGCGACCTTGGCCCTTACCGAGATCTTGCTGGAACGACGCGAGCTGGCAGGAGATGACCTCCGTCGCATCCTTGAAGAGGTCGGCCTCGGGGACAGAGAGGCGACGACCAGCGTGACCTGTCTGGCGTCCTGAACGGGCCCTGTGCCTTAGCCCGGTCGATAGGCCGGGCCACCGCCACTGCGACGATCCTCCAAGGCATCACTGATGGCCTTAAGGCGCTTCCAGAAGGAGCCGCTGACCTCAACTTCCAGATCGTGTGCAATCTGATGCATGACTTTGTCGAGCACTTGAATCCGCTTCAGAAGGTCATCGTTTGCTTGTCGCAGCTCAGCCCGCTCCTTTTCGATCTCACCCCAGGCTTCCTTGATCGCCTCGGCTTCTTGGCGATTCCGGGTGCGGGCCGAGACGATCTTGCCTCGCGCGGCATCGATCTGATCACGGACATGAGCAAGCCGCTGGCCGATTTCGTGTTCTGTAGACGCTTTGCTGATCTCTGCGTCTTGGCGGGCCAACTCTTCGATCTCGGTCGCAAGTTGCCGTGCAGCTTCGACTGCACGACGTCCAGCGGCTGGTGTCTTGTTCGTCGCTCCTATTTCATCAACGCGAAGGCCGCGATGAAGGTCAAAGCCTGCAAGCTGCATTTCATCCGCGATCCAGCTTTGAAGCATCGAAAGGATCACCGGTCCTTTGGCTTCTCCGAAAGTCTTGTTATGGCTAACTTTCAATGAAGTGGCATTGGGTTCCTTAAGGGCGCGCACGGCACTGCGGTATTCCCGCGCATGGAGCGGCAGAAAGAAGACCGACAGATGCGGCGTGGTCTCGTCTAGGTCGAGGCGAGCTGCCACAGACTGGCCAGGAAAGAGCCCCTCCCACGCAGCTATACAAGCCTCAGCCCAACATTGCGCATGGACCAAATCCGCGGTGCCGCTGTCGCTCAAGAAGAACCCAGGGGAGGCGATGAACAAGATTTCCGTGGCAACGATTGCAGTCTTGTGCCAACGCACGCCAAGTTGTTCTGCGCGCTTGCGCAGACAGACTGAAATGTCGGCCGGGGCACCTACGGGCGCTAGACCTCCTGCGGCTGGATCATGCGTCCAGTGAACGTTCAGGCTACTTCGCGATGCGTCTACATGTGTCACGTTCCGGATGCGTTGCCCGTGTTCAGTTGCGGCGGCCACATCTGCCCATTTCTTAAGGGGGCGAATACGGAGTGCGATGAAATGCTTACCCATGAGAACTCCTTAAATCTTTTATCATACGAGGTAGGATCTAAAGGTTTCTGAAACATTAACGTTTTCGGTGAACCTATTTAGTCCATTAACTATCAACCCGAAGCCCGCAGCAGGTTAAATGCACCACTATTCTTAAGCACTCGAATTCTCTTAAACTCACTAAGAGATTTCAATGAGGGTTGGCTTCTAAATGCTCGATCCTAGAAACTCCTTTACAAGACGACTCAGGCCATCGATCTGGTAGGATCGATGGCCTGTTCATTATGTTTGAAGAGAGGTCATCAGCGTCGCGGATATCGACCAAGCTTGAGCTTGCGGGCGATCTCACCTTTTGCTCTCGAGTAGGACGGAGCGGCCATCGGATAGTCGGAGGGCAAGCCCCATTTGTTGCGGTACTCATCTGGCGACATGCCGTAAGCTTCTTTCAGATGCCGCTTCAGCATTTTGAAACGCAAACCGTCTTCAAGACAGATGAGGTAGTCGTCTTGAACAGAGTCCTCGATTGGTACAGCCGGAAAAAACTGCGCCTGCTTTCTGTTGATGTCTCTCCTCGTCCTTGACGGACCCGGATTGATAGGTTCTTCGTCGCTAGTTGCAGCTAGCAGAGAGACGACAATATCGACAGCTAGATCTGTAACGGCATAGATAGACAGGCTACGTCGCGACATCTGCTGATCGACAATGTAATTCACTGTTGTCTTGAGAAATTGTGTATCAGCCTTCATTTTAAATCTCCATCGTTGAAGTTGATACTGTTCGAATAGCGCGATAAATAGAATCGGCCAATTGAAAGCTTGTGCTTGAGTTTATTTCTTTCAGTGATTCAAAATATCTGCGCTCATCGTACCACATGTTTTTAAGCTTCGGCGCCAGGAACGTAAGGGGCAGCGCTTAAGGAACCAAGGCCGCAGATTTCGTCAAGGGCGTGCAAGCTCAGTCTTCCAGAGAGGTATTGGTCAAAGATCACTGCTTACGAGGAGAACCGAATGATCGGCTGGCGCAATTGCCAAGAGAATAATGATCATTATTAACTTGTCAGACTGGCATAGTCGTGATTTCGACAATCACATGCACTCAGAGTAGCAGATTAGGCTTCCTGATCAGAATGCGCGACAGCGCTAGCGATGCAATCATCTAAAGCCGGTTTCCACCGTCTTCGACCTGAAAACAGACGATGATTAGCCCTCTTTGAGAGGCTGCTTTCCCGCCCTCAATGGCCTGTCAATCGGTGACGGGCTAGAAGGGGAAACCATGCTATTTTGCGGCTACGGACCTTGTTGTCACCAAGTTTGAGCGTCGCTTGGTCTGCAAAGTAGAAATGTCGTTTGAGGGCTCCGGAGCAGGACCGGGCAGGGCGGAGACCGCCAATATCGCAGACCTGACCGGTCCTGCGGTCCTGGTTACTCCGCAGCATGCGTCGAGGCCGCTTGCGCCCGTCTTTCCGCCCGTTTGTCGAGCCAACTCTTGCGTCCAGGGCTCTTCTTTCCTGTTGGGGTATACTGAGTGCGCTGTTTCCCGATCTTTGGCGCTTTCTGTTCAGCGTCTTGAAGCGCTTTGGCGTAGGACAAGACCTCCGATAAACGCTTGTTCTCGGTGATCGCAGCGTGGGTCACACGCTGCTGATCAGGATCGAACACCGAGTAGGGCAGGGAGAAGCCTTTCCAGCGCACTTCAAAGCGTCCATCCGCCCAAGCATATGTATCAACATACTTGCCAACGAGGCTGCGGGAGAGCTCGGTCTCTTCCAGCATGATGCGCTTCCTCTCGTAAGAGAAAGTCAACTGCTGGGTGACATGACGCTCGTCGCGCCAACACAGGATGTCGTTGAGGCGATCCGGCGTCTCCGTGACCGCGCGATGCAGGTTGTCAGGGCGGGTAGGGGGGCGGGCAAACTGCTGGTTGTGCCGAAGAATGTACCCTGGCAACCAGTCATTCCCAGCCTTCATGCCGGTGATGCCATCGAGGCGCATCTCCTTGACCAGTCGATCCTGCAGAGTACGGTTTTTGCGCTCCACGCGACCCTTAGCCTGACTCGAATTTGCGCAAAGAATCTCGATGTTTAACTCCAGAAGTGCACGCCCGAACTGCGTGGTCTGATGGCCTGTCCTGGCATCGGATTTGGCAACCCGGAACACGGAATGCTTGTCCGAGTAGAAGGCTACTGGCTTGCCATGGGACCGCAGATATCCAGCCAGCATCTCGAAATACGAGAAGGTGCTCTCCGAGGGCACAAAGCGCATCTCCTGGATCGCACCCGTCGCATCATCCACGGCCACGATCAGGGTGCAGGGCGGGTCACGATCCTCAAACCAGCGATGATCGGAGCCATCGATCTGCACCAGCTCTCCATAGCATTCCCGCCGAAGCCGAGGACGATGGAAGACCCGCCGCTGGCTGCGTGAGAGCCAGAGTCCGTCCTCGACCATCCATTTGCGCAGGGTCTCGCGCGAGACATTCACGCCATCACGCTCCGCCAGCTTCTCGGCCGCCAATGTCGGACCGAAATCAGCATACTGTTCGCGCACAATTGCCAGCGTCAGATCGCGCAAGCCTTCGAGGCGGCGGTTATTCGACGGCCTTCCGCGAGACTTGTGTCTCAAGGCCACTGCGCCGTCCTCGCGGAAGGTCCTCAGCAAGCGCTGAACCTGTCGCTCGCTCAGACATAAAACTGAGGCCGCTTCGCTCGTCGACATCCGGCCCGCCACTACGCCGGACAGCACTTCAACGCGGTGAACTTCGCGCTCGCTCATCAGCACCCATCCCATGCCGCCGACTCCTTTGTTGGAAGGACAGGGCGACATTCTAACTTTGCTCAGGTGCGACAGTTCTACTTTGCGCTTACAGACCTTTGACCGATAAGCAAGGTTATGTCACATGCCTCAAGTGGTTACTCAGCAAACCTGACAGCGGCTCTAGGAGTGACCCCTCACCGCTCGCCTGTCAGGTGCCGCGATCATAATTCACGCGGGCCGGCGACAATTTGTTGTAATTTATAAGAAATTCCCTCGTGGTAGTGGGAATCTAGCGCGAGCTTTGGACCCGTTCAACCGGCAAATGCCTTTGCCGGAACGAAATTTTGCACGCCTCGCGGTCTGGTGTTGCCCCTTGAAGGAACGACACATCATGGAACTCACGACCGGCGCCATTCTGCGCCGCATCACCCAAACGCCACTCTCCGCGGCGGCGCACAAGCTCGCGACGATCATCCTCGACGGCATCGCCTGGAAGGATGGCTACAACGGGCTCGAGCGCGGAACGGCCGCGTTCACGCTGGGCAGCCTTGCCGACAAGATGGGTGTGCCGCGCCAGCATCTGAATCTCCTGTTGGCTGAATTGGCATCCTCAGCCCTTGGGCTCTTCCGGTCCAAGCCGCACGGCAAGTTCGCCCCTTGGCTCTTTCGCTTTGGCGCTGTGGATAACCTTGAGCCCGAGCCAAATCATGTGTCGGCTACAGATGACACTTCACTATCTAGCGAGTCTAAGAACAAAATGATGTTCGTCGGGAAGATCGAAATCCGAGCAGTATCCAACGTCCACCGAACCCCTTGGGGCGATCTGATCAAGGCGGCGAAGACCGCCCTGCCCTGCTGGAATGTCGATACCCAGGTGATCTGGGACGCATTCCGATCCTTCAACCAAGCAAGAGGCAACGCCGAAGTGCCGGCTGGGTACCTGCTGGGCTTCATGCGGAAGTGGCGCGCCAAACCCAACCAGGCAACCGCAGGCGAAATTCGCGGCGCCGCAGGCCACAATCCGACGCCACAGGAGACAGAGATTATAGATATGATCAAGGCGGCCCCCATCACCAACCGGCACTTCCATGCCTCCGATCTGTGTCGCGCCATCGGTTCGGCCGCCTATGCCGGGCGGGTGCTCGCAATCTCGGCCCAATACGGCTGCTCAACGTTCACGGCAACTCTGGTTGTGCACGGCCAGGCGGTTCTGGAAGGCGAGATCACGCGTTGAACCATGAGACGAGAACACAAGGCAGCGCTCACCACCGCAACAGGTCCGAGCGGCGAAGGCTTGAAATCCCACATCGGTTATCTTACGTTTTCAGCAACGATCAGCAGAAAGTACGACAATGCCCGAGACCGCCACTTTGTCCTCGAAATTCCAGATCTCGATCCCCAAGGCGATCCGCTCGGCCCAGCACTGGGAGGCAGGGCTTACCTTTGCCTTCATTCCGAAAGGTACGGGTGTCCTGCTGGTGCCAGTCCCCAAACGCGAGGCGCTGAAGGGCCTTGCGCGTGGGGCTGTGCCAACGGAATATCGTGACCGGACTGACCGCTTCTGATGGTCCTGGTTGACACCTCCGCCTGGATCGAATGGCTGATCGGCTCAAGCACTGCGGACCGGCTCACCGAGCATTTGCCGCAGCAGTCCGACTGGCTGGTGCCGACCATGGTCCAGTTGGAGCTTGCGAAATGGCTGACCCGTGAATTGGGTGAAGACAAGGCGGACCAGGTGATCGCCTTCACCCAAGTCTGTCAGGTCGTCCCACTCGACACGGAGATAGCCCTCGCGGCGGCCGAGGCCTGCCGCGTCTACAAGTTGGCCACCGCCGATGCGATCATCTTCGCAACTGCGCGTTCCCGCGGCGCGACGCTCCTGACCTGCGACGCGCATTTCGAGGGGCTACCTAGCGTGACCTTCATTCCGAAGACCGACGGCTAGAACAGGGCGCGACGTCACGCTGCCTTCCACATACGGAACCGACCCTGCCCGGGCACTTCGCGGATCAACCCCTGCGCCTCCATCCAGGCCAAGTTGCGCTGCACGGCGGCCCGGCTACTGCCAGTCAGCTGCTCTGCCATAGGGGCCGAGACCAACGGCCATTCGGTCAGCACGCGACAAAGCGCGGGCGGCGTCTTCCCCGACAGGCTGACCGTCGCGGACTTCGCTCGCGCTGACCAGTCCTCAATGTCGTCCATGTAGCGCATCGCGGTCAGACACGCCGTTTCCATGCCGTCCAGCCAACGAACGAGTCGCTCAGCAGGGGCGCCACTTGCTCGCAAACCCCCTGCCCCGCCCATGGCGAGCGGAGCGAAGACTGCTCCCCTACCCTCGCTGGCCGCGATCCGTCCAGCCGTAACCGCCGCTTCTATGCGGTCGCCGGACTGCCCGAGGCCGGCGAGGCTCCAGAGATGGAAGCCCATGCAGGCCCGGGTTATCGGGTGCAGGGCGCGCGCTGCCCGCATCATGTCGAGCCAAGCGGACGCACGATCGGCGAAAGGTTCGGCACCCGCGGCGATCGTCTCGGGATCCCGTCGGTCGAGGAAACCGGACAGATCGTCTTCCGGTCCCGGCCCTCCCGTCAGGCGCCGGACTACCCAACCCAGGCGCGCCAGCGCGCCGGTATCATCCTGCACGCCCGACAGGCGCAATGAAATCCAGAGTGCCAGACGGTCGGGGCCCACACGGTCGCCGAGGAACCAGCTCAGATCTGCCGCCTCGAGCAATGCCAGCCGATGCCGCCATCCCTCCGGTCCGCGTCGGAGTCGGTCGTCCAAGGCGCCGAGCCGTCCTGCGACTCGCGCCAAGCTGGCTGCGCAAGCGGCCTCTGCTTTGATCCAGTCCGAAACGATCGAGGTTTCACTGGGCTCCGCCCTTGGCCCGGGCGGCAGATAGTCCCCATTCACCCTTCACCTTGATGTAGGTCTCGTCCATACGCCAGGAACGATCTGTCGGGGTCTTCCTGCGCCGCGCATTGGCGGCAATCAAAGGAGAGTACTTGGCGACCCAGCGGTTCAGCGTCGCGTGGTCCACCTGCACGCCCCGCTCTGCCAAGATCTCTTCCAGGTCCCGGTACGACACCGTGTAGCGGACGTAGAAGAATACCGCGAACAGGATCACTTCTTTCGGGAACTGGGCACCCTTGAACGAAATCATGCTTAGCTCTCCCAGTTCCATCTGCTTCATGGCAAGACGGTCGCCACAAAGCCGACGGCCGTCAAACGTTAGAGTTTGCGACAAAACCCCGCCGATCATTGACCCTCGGCTTGCCGCGGGACTTCGGAAAGAACGGCCGCAGCCGTTCCATCTGCGTATCGGTCAGCCAGTAAAGCTCGCTCATCACCCCCCCCCAACTTTGGGAAGCATGAATCACGCCGCGCGCCCTCGCTCAACAGGAATTATGGGTCCTGACTCCAGGGTAGGTCTTGGTCATTGAACAGATGACCGGGGTTTCATGTCTACGACTGGTTCTACGCCTATGCCTGCGACTGGTAGCTTGCAGTTGGTCGAGGCGGTGGTTGAGCGTTTTGAGGGTGCGCCGGTCGGGGAGCGGCGGCGGCGGTCGGATGATTTCAAGGAGCAGGCGGTTCGCTCGGCGCTGGAGCCTGGGGGGAATGTTTCAGCTCTGGCCCGCCGTTTGGGGATTTCGCCTGCGCAGCTGTTTGGCTGGCGGCGGGCTTTTCTGAACAAGGGGATCGAAGCTGGCGCCGCCCACGCGCCGGAGCCGATGGTGGAAATCGTGATCGGCGACGTGACCATCCGTGTCAGTCCCGCGTTGAGCGAAACGGCTCCCCGCTGGCCGCAATCCTCGGTGTGGCCGGGATTGTGGCCGTGGGGGGGCTTGCCTGGGCGGCCTTGCAGCCGTCAGCCGCTTGATCTGCTTGCGCATGACCAGCTGACCGGATCGGTCAAACCCGACCAGATGGAAAGTCTCCTTGCCGATGTCGATCCCGACCACGGCGAGTTCTTCTATGCTTCCTTTCTTCTTCGCACGCTGCGCTGGTTCTCCTGCAGATGAGGGGGCATCCTGCTTCAGGATAACCCAACGCTGGGGAAGCAGCCGACACATCCCATTAGCGGACGATCGGGCTGAACACGCCGCAAAGAACGAGCCCTTAGAACGTGCCCTTACAGCATCCTAACGAGAATGCTTCTATGCTTGGTGTCGTGCCAAGTTGAACCTCGTCACGAATTCGATGGATTACCACTTCGATGAAAGCCTGCCGGCCGCTCGAAGTTAACCGTCCTACATCGTGCCGTCAGGTCGACCTATGTTCTTCGGCTAGTCCGACGGCAGTCGCTTTCCGTCGACAAAGACACAAAGACGGTCGCCCGGCACGCTGACCGCGACCGTTGCGCCCATACGGGCGGGGCTGGTGCCGCTGACACGCACCTTTACGCGATGCGCGCCCTGATCGATCCCGACCACTTCATCCATGCCTTCGAACCAGATCCTGCCGACCGTTCCCTCCAGATCCCCACCCGAAGGTGCCAGCGTCGCATGTTCAGGTCGGAACCCGATCTTGAGTTCGCCGTCGGGAAGGGCGGCGGGGACCGTGACCGACAGGGCCGTACCCGGCACGACAATCCTGTCTGAATCGCGCACTGCGGGCAGGAAGTTCATCGCGGGTGATCCGATGAACCAGCCGACATGTTCTGTGGCGGGCCGTTCGAACAGTTCCGTCGGGCTGCCCATCTGGACGACCTCGCCATGATTCATCACCACGATCTCTTCGGCAAAGGTCAGCGCCTCTGTCTGGTCATGGGTCACGAGGACCATGGTGACGCGGAATTCCTCGTTGATCTCCTTGAGGATGCGGCGCAGGTCAAATTTCAGTTGCGGGTCGATCACCGTTAGCGGTTCATCCAGGAGGATTGCTGCAACATCCTCGCGCACCAATCCGCGGCCGAGGGAGACGAGCTGCTTCATGTCTGCCGTCAATGCATTGGCCGGACGCTTCAGCCACTGGGCCAGGCCCAGCCGTTCGGCCACGGTTTCCACTCGCGCCTTGATTTTCTGCGGCGACGCCCCGCGGCAGACCAGCGGAAAGCCGAGGTTTTCGCCCACCGTCATCGACTTGTAGATGACCGGCACCTGGAAGACTTGCGCGATGTTGCGCTTGCCGGTGTCGAGCGCCGTCACATCCTGCCCGTCAAACAGGACGCGCCCCTCGGACGGGCGCAGCAGTCCCGAGATGATGTTGAGCATGGTCGACTTGCCGCAGCCCGACGGGCCGAGCAGCGCATAGGTGCCGCCGTTGTGCCATGTCATGTGCAGTGGCTTGAGCGCGTATGGAGCGCCGGGTGCGTAGGCATGGGCGAGGTTTTCGAGAATGATCTCAGCCATGGACCAGTTCCTTCTCGACCAGGCGGCCCTGCGCGTCGAAGACGAGCGCATCGCCCAGATCGAGCGACAGAGTGATGATGGTGCCGAGTGCATGGTTCGTCACAGTGCGTTCCAGCATGACCAGCGACTGACCGGCAGCCTGCAGATGTGTTACGGTTTCCGACCCCGACACCTCGGTCAGCGACACGCGGGCTGAGAGATCGCCCCCCTGCCGGATCGAATGGGCGCGCAGGCCCAGCGTGTAGCGCCCGGCAGGCAGGTCGCGCCCAAGCGCATGGGCGGGCAGATCGGCCAGACGGTCCAGCCGCAACTGGCCGCCCGACACCTCCATCCCGATCAGGTTGATGGGCGGGTCGCTGACCACCTCTGCGGCGCGGGTGGTGCCGGGACGGGCATAGACGTTCTGCGGCTCCCCGGACTGGATGGCGCGGCCTTCGGCCATCAGGATGACGTCGTCGCCCATCTGCAACGCCTCGCGCGGGTCGGTGGAGGCGTAGATGACGATGGTTTCGCGTTCGGCCTTCAGAAGATCGACCAGTTCCTCGCGCAGTCCCTCGCGCAGCTTGTAGTCAAGGTTCACGAAGGGTTCGTCCAGAAGGACGACAGGAGCCTTCTTGACCAGGGCGCGGGCGATGGCGACGCGCTGCTGCTGGCCCCCCGAAAGCTGGCTCGGGCGGCGGTCGATCATGGTGCCGAGGCCGACCCGCCCCAGCATGTCGCGGGCGGCCTCGTGCGCCTTGTCTTGCGGTACCTTGCGGCGGACCAGCGGGAAGGCCACGTTGTCGAGGACCGACAGGTGCGGGTAGTTGATGAACTGCTGCGTCACCATCGCGACGGGGCGCTGCCACGGGGCAAGGCGCGACCAGTCCTTGCCGTCCAGCGCAATCCTGCCGCGGTCGGGTTCGGCCAGACCGGCGATTGCCCGCATCAGCGTGGTCTTGCCTGCGCCCGTACGGCCCAGAAGCGTGGTCAGTCGGCCCTTGCGGAAGCTGACGGTCACATCGTCGAGATGCGCCACGCGGCCTTCGGCCAATGTGAGGTTGGAAAGTTCGAGCATCAGCGCACCGCCCCGGCAAGACCGCCGCGAGAAAGGAACCGTTCCACCACGAAGGCCAGCACGGCCAGCGGCGCGACCGAGACGATGGCTGCGGCGGACAGCGACCACCACGGCGTGACGGAGGAGTTGAGGGCCACGATCGACACGGGCAGGAGCTGCACTTCGGTGAAGGTCATGGTGAAGGCGAAGAAGAAGTCGTTCCAGCCGAAGATCAGGCAGAACATGGCCGCGACGACAAGGCCGGGCAGGGCATTGGGCAGGATCACCCGCAGGAAGGTGGTGACGGGCGTGCAGCCGTCCATCCAGGCCATCTCGTCCAGCCCGCGGGGGACGGAGTTGAAGAAGTCCACCATGACCCAGACCGCGATGGGCATCAGCATCGCTACATAGATGAGGATGAGGCCCGGCAGCGTGTCCAGAAGGCCGAGGAAGCGCAGCATAAGGAAGAAGGGGATCGCGAGGACGATGGGTGGCATGATGCGCTGGCTGATGAAGAAGAAGGTGATGTCCCCGTTCTTCAACGGGCCCGCCTTGAAGGTGAAGCGAGACAGGCCATAAGCCGCCAGCATCCCGAGGACGAGCGCGATGGCCGAGCCCGACAGCGTGACGATGGCGGAATTGGCGTAAGGCTTCAGTATGTTGATCCCGCCCACCCCGCCGAAGAGCGACTGCCAGCCCGACAGGGACGGCTCGAACTGCAGCCAGGGCAGCCATTTCGCCCCGCCGGTCACGGCATTGGCGGTCTTGAAGCTGGTCGAGATCATCCACAGGAAGGGGAAGATCACGAAGGCCGACCACAAGAGGACGGCAAGGTATTTGAGGGCGAGGTAGAGGGTTCTCATGTCCGGTCCTTCACCATCAGGCGGATCAGCGCCTTGGCGATCAGCGTGAGTGCCACGCTCATGACGATCAGGTAGGTGAGCGAGAGCGAGGCCGAGTAGCCGATCTGGAAGTCGCGCATCCCGCGGATGTAGATGTAGTAGCTGGTCGTTTCGGTCGAAGTGCCGGGTCCGCCCGAGGTCAGGACATAGACCGTCTCCATCAGTTTCGACGCCTCGATCAGCCGGATCAGGATGGCACCGACCGAGATCGCGCCCATCATCGGGAAGGTCACGGACAGGAAGGTGCGGATCGGCCCCGCGCCGTCGATCCTTGCGGCAAGGAAGGGTTCGTTGGGCAGGGACAGAAGGCCCGCGAGCAGCAGCAGGAACATGAAGGGCGTCCATTGCCAGACTTCGACGATCATCACGGCGGCGAAGGCGTGCCCTGCCTGCGAAAGCCAGGGCTGCGCACCGATGCCGATGGTGTCGAGGATCGGGTTCAGGGGGCCGAGGCTTTCGTGGAAGATGGTTCGCCAAATCACCGACATGACCACGGGCGTCGTCATCATCGGGACGAGGAAGAGGACGCGGAAGAAGCGGCGGGCGATGATGTCGCGCCAGACCAGCAGGGCGAGCGCGAAGCCCAGCGTGTATTGCAGCAGTACGGTGCCCACCGTGAGGACGGAAAGGCGTGTCAGCGCCTCCCAGTAGCGGGCGTCTTCCCAGAGCCGCGCATAGTTCTCGCCGCCGATCCAGTTCAGGCCCGGGTTGTAAACATCCCAGGACGAAAAGCTGACGCGGATCGTGAAGAGCAGCGGAAAGAGGATGATCGCCACGAGGACCAGAAGCCCGGGCAGCAGGAAGATGTATTTCTGGCGGTACATGGGGTCACCCTCAGGGAAAGGGGGGCCGCACTGCCGCGGCCCCCCCGGTCGTGTCATAGCTTACTTGTCTTCGAGCGCGACGACGTTGGCATAGGCCTCGCGGACGCGGTCGACGCCGATGCGGTCGACGATCGCCTTCCATTCGGCGGCCACGCCGTCCAGCGCCTCTTGCGCGGTGGCCTCGCCCGACTGGGCGCGGGCAACGCCTGCGGCGAGCGAGGACATGAACTCGCCTACACCGGGTACGCGCAGATCGAAGACCTGGTTCTGGCCGCCGTCGATGGCCTTGAGCGTGTCGGTATAGGTCGTGGCGGTGTTCACGTCCCAGCCGAGTTCGGTTTCATAGAAGGCCGGGTCGAAATGCGCCTCGCGGTAGGGGTTCACACCGAAGCGGCCGATCTGCAGATCGGCCAGCGTGTTTGCCTCGTTGCCGAAGAAGCAGAGGTAGTCAAAGGCCATGTCCTGATTTTCCGACGCGGATGCGACGGCCGAGGACCAACCCCAGGTCACGTAGGGCGCGGTGTTCGGGGTGTCGAACTTGTCCCACTGTCCTGTGGTGCGGTTCCAGACCTCGGTCGCGCCCGGAAGCGGGGCTGCGGCCACCTTGTTGCGGATCGGGCTGTCTTCCTGCATCGCCTGGATGAAGGCGTCGTCCCACGAATAGGACATCAGTGCCTGACCGCCACCGAAGGAGAAGATCTCGTCGCCCAGACCGAAGGAAGTGCCGCCCGGAGGCATCGAGGCCTGCGCCGCCACGAACATCTCGAGCCCCTTGACCCAGCCGGGGGTGTTGACCAGCGGCTCCATCGTTGCGAGGTCGAAGAAGAAGCCGCCCTTGACGTCGGGATGCTTGGCATAGGCCGCGACGCGGCTGATGAAGGCCGAGAACATCAGGTCGTCGCGCTTCGTCACTTCGGCCGTACCGAAGTTCGGCGCGCCGTCGCCGTCCCAGTCCATGTTGTTGAAGACGGCGGCGACCTCGTTGTATTCCTCCCACGTGGCGGGGACGGTCAGGTCACGCCCGGTCTTTTCCTTGAACAGCGCCTGCATCTCGGGGTTCGAGAAGACGTCGGAACGGTACTTCAGGTAATGCCGGTCGCCGTCCATCGTGTAGTTCAGCATCTTGCCGTTCCACGTGGCAACGCCCTTGTAGGTCGGCGTCACCGACTGCATCCCCGAGACTTCCTGATAGGCCTGCGGCACTTCGGCAAGGTAGGGGTTGAAGTCGCCCAGCCAGAGCGAGGCGAAGAACAGCACGTCATAGGCCTGCTGCCCGGTCTGGAACGGGATCATGATGCGCTGGAACAGGTCGCCGAAGGGCACATGCACCACGTTGACCGTGGCCCCGGTCAGTTCCTGGAACTGCTGGGCGTGCAGCGCGGTCGGCTCGCCGATCACGGGGATGGCGTGGGTGATGATGTTCAGCGTGCGGCCGGAGTAATCCTTGGCATCGATCGAGGCGAAGGAACATGCGCCCGGCACGTCTTCCTTGATCCCGTATTTCGAATAGTCCTGTGCTGCCGCCAGTCCGGCCGAGATCATCAGCGCGGACGTGGCAAGCAGTGCCCCCCGAAGGGTGGTCTTGGTGGTCATGTCGTCTCTCCTCCCAGTGATTTCCGTCGTGGATCGTGTCCGCCCTCAGGGAACGAGGACGGCACGACCCTTGATCAGCCCGTTGTTAAGGTCCTGAAGCGCCTGGTTCGCATCAGCCAGCGCGTAGTGTCTGGTGTGCAGCTCCACGAGGCCGCGGTCGGCCAGCGCCATCAGCTCGGTCAGTTCGGCCCATGTGCCGACGAGGTTGCCGATGATGTTCTTCTCGGTGATCACCATGTCCACGGTCGGGACGACGATGTTCTCGCCATAGCCGATCACGTAGTAGCTGCCTGCCGGGCGGGTCATGTCGATGCCCTTCTTCGTGGTGCCCTTCTCGCCCACGAAATCCAGCACGGCCTCGGCACCCTTGCCGCCGGTAAGCGCCTTGACCGCCTCCACTTCGCCGCCATCGGCCTTGACCAGATGGTCCGCCCCGCCCTGCGCGGCGAGTTCCAGCGACCGGTCGGAAATGTCGACCACGATGATCCGCGCCGCGCACATGGCCCGCAGCACCTGGATGCCGATATGGCCCAGACCGCCCGCGCCGATGACCACGACCGATTGGTCGGGCAGGAGGAGCTGCGCGGCTTTCTTTGCGGCGCGATAGGCCGTCAGGCCCGCATCCGCGTAAGGGGCGACATCCTTGGGGGCCAGCGTCCTGGGCAGCGCGATCAGGTTGCGCGACGAGGTGTGCAGGAATTCGGCATAGCCACCGTTGGAGTCGAGCCCCGGAAACTTGCCCTCCCCATGCATGTCATGGCCGCGGCGGCAGGCGATGCAGGTGCCGCCCGTGACCTTGGGATGGACGATGACTGGATCGCCCTTCTTGAAGCCCTCGACCTCGGGGCCGACCTCTTCGATCCAGCCTGCGTTTTCGTGGCCCATGATGAGGGGCAAGAGGCCGGTGCCGGTCGGGTCGGTATGCGGCCGCCAGATGCCTTCGATGATGTGCAGGTCCGTGCGGCAGACGCCCGCGCCACCGATGCGGACGATCACATCGTTCGACTTCTGGATCTTTGGGTCGGGAACATCCTGCATCGTCACCCATGTCGGTGCCGTCAGGGCGGGATCGTATTGGTGAAGAACCTGTGCTTTCATCGTCATGCGCCTTGGAAAGACCGCCCCGATACCGGCGGCACGGCAAGAGCAATGGTGCATGTTGCGGCTGTCACAAACGCTGCAGCGCAGCATGGGCAGGGTGCGCACAGCTCCTTTACAGGTGGCCGTCCGGCCTGTTCATTTTGCGGACAGAGACGGGACAGCCCTTCAAGGGGCGGGAACCGCGCCCCCTTCGACTGTCCAGAAAATGGACATTCCGGCGGCGAATCATGTGCCGTGGTTGACTCTGCGGCCCGAACATCCACCATTTCGCCTGTGCCGAGGAGCGGGAGGTGACTTGGCGATGGAAATCCGCACTACCGCGCTCGCGCGCGCACGCCACATGCTCGAAAGCCAGGGAAGGTTTCCGGGCGGCGCGCTTCCGGGTGACATCTCGGATAGCTGGTTTCGCAGTCTGGACCTCGGGATTGATCCCCTGGCGCGCCATGAAAAGCTGATGCTGAGCGATACCGAGTTCAAGCTGACGCAGGACCACCACGCCGATCTGGTGCGTTTCGCGCGACCCGAACTGGAACTGCTGTTCGACCAGATCGCGGGGTCTAACTTCATGATCGCGCTCGGCTCGCCTGAAGGGGTGGTGCTGGAAACGCTCGTGGACACGGAATTCGCGGAAAGCGATGCCGGCAAGGCGGTCGTTCCCGCCTCCGTCTGGACCGAGGAGTTGCGCGGAACGAATGCGCTGGGCCTGTGCATCTCGACCCGACGACCGGCACAGGTCTACGGGGGAGAGCATTTCCTGCGGGCGCATTCGGACGTGTCCTGCATCAGCGCGCCGATCTTCGACGGGCGGGGTGGCCTTGCGGGCATTCTGGATGCCTCCTCGCGCTCGACGGTGCGGCAGCAGCACACGGCTGCTCTTGTCCAGATGTCGGCCGGCAATATCGAGAACTGCCTGATACGGTCGGCCCATGACCGGCGCATCGTCCTACAATTTCACCCGCGCCCCGAATATCTTGGCACCCTGTCGGTGGGTATGCTGGTGCTCGAGGATGACTTCTCGGTCCATGCCGTGAACCGCAAGGGCGAGATGTTTCTGGCCGGTATCCGCAACCTGATCGGCACGAGTTTCGACTCCATCTTCGAACAGCGGTTCGAGGACGTGGCCCTGCGTCTGGCGCAGGGGGAGACGCTGCGCGTGCGGGACCGCATGGGCTCTGCCGTTTCGGTGCGCTGCGTTGCCAACCGGGCGAGCTTTGCGCTTGCGGTCCGCCTGTTCTCCGCGGCCAATCCGCAGCAGGCGCGGCGAAGCGAGACACCCGCCCCCGAAATCAGGAACCTCTTCCGCGACGTGGTGATCGAGGATGAGGAGCTCATCCGCCGCCTTCGTCCCCTGCCCAAGGTCGCCACCGCCGGACAGTCCATCTTCATCCAGGGCGAAACGGGCACCGGCAAGGAAATCATCGCCCGCCTCGCACACGCTGCGTCCGGCCGCTCCGGGCCCTTCGTGTCGGTGGACGCCCGAACCCTCGGCTCCGATGCGGAAGCTGCCCTTCTTGGTAGGCCCAAAGGTGCGCCGGGGCTTCTCGAACAGGCCGCGCATGGGACGCTTTGCATCGACGAGGTCTCGGCGCTGGGACATTCCGCGCAGGCGACGCTGTTGCAGGTGCTGGATCACGGATCTTTCAGGCATCCGGCGGACGGGCGCGAAGTTCGGTGCCCCGTCCTCTTCGTCAGCACCGCGACCGTCAGCCTGACCGCCGAGGTCGCGGCAAGCCGCCTGCTGCCCGCCCTCCGCTACAGGATCGAAGGCTTCTCGATCCTCTTGCCGCCCCTGCGGGACCGAAGCGACCTGGATGCTCTGGTGCGCCGCTTCGTGCGCGCGCAGGGAGGAGAGGGCTTCGACATTGATCCTTCTGCCCTGACCATACTTGCGCGCCATGATTGGCCGGGAAATCTGCATGAACTGCGGTCGATCATCACGAAGGCCGTAATACAGGCGGCAGGGCCCAAGCTGCACGTCGAAGATTTCGCGCCTTTCCTGCCGATAAATTATTCGCCACAGCAGTCCATCGAAGCCTGTCCGCAATGTTCAGGGGTTCCGTGGAAGGAAAGCCAGTGCCGGGTTATCCGCGATGCAGTGCGCCAGCATGGAGGGATCGCGCAGGCGGCGAGAACACTCGGCATTTCGCGGACAACCATCTACAAGCACTTGCTAGCGGAATCCTGACAAGGACAGCGGGTCATGGGTCGGCGGGACTGGTGGCCGTGATGGCTGTTTTGGACGGGTCCGTAGAGACCTGTAGTGACTGAACACGACGGGCATGGCATGCCCAGCGTACAGCACGAAGTCTTGCCTGGAAGGTCTAAAGATCGAGGCAGGCCTTGAATGTCCGCTTTCCGCCCTTCGTGCATGTGAGGACGTGATCGGCCCCAGAGCTGACGTTCGACTTCATTGCAACGAAGGTCCTATTGGAGCCCAAAGTACCAGTTACTGCACTATGCGCGAATGTCAGCCATCAATGATACTACGCCTACACACGCGCAATCTCACGGATCAGATCATTTGTCTCTGGTCTCGTCGTTTGGTGCCGATAACGAAGAGCAGAAACAGTTCGCGAAATTTCAAGGTCGTCGATGGGTATCGAAACGAGGCCCCTGTCTGCTGGAATTGCCGTGGTTGGCAAAATCACCGCACCTAATCCCTGCCGCGCGAGTTCGACTAACCAATCCACGCGATTTGACCGATAGGCCGCGTAGAGTTCGTGACCTTGGTCTGCACATGCCCCATGCAACGCATTCCGCATTTCGCAATTGGGTCGATCGAGCATGACAGTTTCAGCGAGTGTCGAAAGAGAAATTGCGTCTCGTTCAGACAACGGGTGCGACTTGGACACCACAACCTTGTAGGACTCGTCATAGAGCTGGTCTATTCGATAGAGGTCTTCACTGACCGTCGCCGCCGTGACAACGACGTCAAATTCACCCTCTCGCAATCCGGCCAGAAGCTTGGAGGCAGACGCCACGATCAACTCTATTTCGGCTTGCGGCAATCGTGTACGGAAGCGTTCCACGGCGGCTGAAATCCGGTTGTGACCAATCGTTTCGCCAACACCGACAGAAATAGGAACCCGCTCTAGTCGCGTGTGGCGGACGGCTTCTGCCTTAGCTGCCTGCGTTTCGTCATGCGCTTTCTGTAGCCTTGGCTGCATGAGTTTTCCGAGTGCCGTCAACCTGCATCCCGCGCGGTCCCTGACAAACAGATCACCCCCGAGCTCGTATTCAAGTTTCTTGATCGCGGTCGTCAAGGACGGTTGGGAAACATTTGAGGCGCTAGCGGCATGGGTGAAGTTGCGATGCTGGCAGACAGCCAAAAAATACCTGATCTGGTTCATCTCCACTGCCACAGTCTCCGTCACTTTCCGCCATGAGGTTCACCATAGCACATGTCTATCAAAGAATAGAAGTTCGGGATTGGTGCCTGAGGCATTCGGCATGGGAAAAGGGTGCATCGAAACCAAACACAACGACCTGTCGATCAGGAGGCGACCATGAAAGCCCAAATTCTCAAGACACTCGCCGCTTTGGCCTTGATCACGACATCTGCAGCCGCACAGGAAACCCCAATGGAAAATCACACTGCCAGCTACATCGCCATGCCCGCCGCTGAAGGCCAGACCGAAGCATTCGCCAAATTTCTGGCCGGAGCCGCCCCGATTGTCGCGGACACCGAACCAGGCACAGTGCTTTGGTTTGCCTTGCAAGCCGAAGATACGCTCGCGATCTTTGATACCTTCGTCGATGAAGAAGCGCGCAATGCGCATTTCTCCGGCGCTGTGGCCGCGGCTTTGAACCAAAATGCCGATGCGCTGGTCGCCGGGGGGCGTTGTTGCAGAACTCTGACCGTCGAGGATTCACATCGCGAATCCATGCGGTTAGACGGGTTGCATGAGCAAGCCATCACCCGCCCGCTATCGCACGACGAACTGGTCCAGCTACACGGCTTCTCTGCGCAAGCGCGGATCGCTGCTGATCTGGCTGGACAAGGAGATGGCCTGGCTCGCGCCGCATGATGGCAGCCCCGGTCGCCCTGCGGTCTTCTCGGATGCAGCGATCCAGTTCTGTCTGACCATCAAGGTCCTGTTCAAGTTGCCGCTTCGGCAAGCGACCGGGATGGTGGCCAGCCTGCTCAAGATGGCGGACCTGGATTGGGCGGTGCCCGACTACACCACGCTGTGCCGACGGCAGAAAACGCTAGCTGTCCAGATCCCGTATCGGCGCGCCAATGGCCCCTTGAACCTGCTGGTGGACAGCACCGGGATCAAGTTCCTCGGTGATGGCGAATGGCAGGCCCGCAAGCACGGCGTTCAGGGGCGGCGTCAATGGCGCAAGGTACATCTGGCTATGGATACCGCCACGTCTGACATTCGGGCGGTGGAGTTTACCTCCAGCAGCGACGGCGACAGTCCGGTCTTGCCGGACCTGCTGGACCAGATCCCCGAGGGCGAAGACATCGGCACGGTGACCGCCGATGGGGCCTATGACACCCGCCGCTGCCACACCGCAATCATCAACCGCGAGGCCACGGCGATCATTCCGATCCGCAAGAACGGCCGGCCCTGGAAAGAGAACTGCCCGGCCGCGATCGCCAGAAACGAAACCCTGCGCGCCACTCGCTACTACGGCCGGGCGTTCTGGAAACGCTGGACCGGATACCATGTCAGAAGCAGGATCGAGGCAAAGATGCGCTGCCTGAAGGCCTTCGGCGAACGCATCGCCGCAAGAGACCCGGACCGCCAGACCGCAGAAATCCAGATCCGCATCGCACTCATGAACCGCTTCTCGGCCCTCGGAACGGCCAACATCGTTCGCGTCGGCTGATGCCGTGGGGGAAAGGCGCTATCATGCCTCAGGCGGGCGTTACGCAACAACGCCTCGCCGGGGGCTGGGACGATGGTGTTGTCGCGAATATCAAAAATTCCGATGTCCTGTCGATGAGGGAACCGGTTGATCTCTACTCGGCCACGACAGCCACGTACATCACGCTCGAAGCAGCACCCGGCAAAGGGCCGGAATTGGCAGCCTTGCTGACCGCAGCTGGTCCCATCGTCGGAGAAACCGAACCCGGCACATTGTTCTGGGCGGCGCTGCAGATTGACGAAACATCCTTCGCAATCTTCGACATCTTCACCAACAATGCTGGCCGTGAAGCACACTTTGGCGGTCAAGTCGCCGGGCTGCTGAACGAACGGGCAGCGGAGTTGGTCGCTGGCGGGTGGGACGACGGTGTGGTCGCTAACGTCCACAACTTCGACATCCTCGCCATCAAGTAACGCGATGTGACAGGAACAAGAGGCGCCTGGTGCAACGCATCAGGCGATTTGCCGAACGAATTTAGATTCATCGGGAAGCGGTCGTTCGAGTAACTGCAGCGAATTAGCGCTTTGTTCGCATTGCTGACCTCCATCCTTTGCGCAGCGACCGTCCGCTCTCCGCCCGTTTCGACTCCCGGAGCGCTTTCGGCCGAGGCTGTGTGGAAACGCGATCGCGACGCGGCGTCGGCGCGGGTAACGGCGCAGGTCGGCTGACGTGCTTACCCTGCGTTGAAAACGACTCTGGCGGCGCGTCTGAGTGGACCCTGACGGCCACGGTTGGGCCGCATGGGGGTGTCGGAGGGCATGTTTACGCCTGCATGGCGCGCATCAGCCCTCTGACGCCCAGCAGGGCGACCATCCGTTTGATGTTGTAGGCCAGCACATTCAGCGCCATCTCGCTGCGGACGTTCTTCAGCCTGCGCGTCAGGAAGTGGGTTCCGCCCATCCACGCCTTGATCGTGCCGAACGGGTGCTCGACGGTGCAGCGGCGGAGGGTCATATAGTCCGGGTCCCGCCCAAGGCGGCTATCCATGTCGTCGACCAGATCCTCGCGCTCCCAGCGTGAAATCCGCCGCTCGTTGCCGGTCGTGCAATTGGTGCGGAGCGGGCAGGTCTTGCATCCGTTGATCCAGTATCGCCGGATTGGAATACTGCGTTCCTCGGTCGTGTAGCGGTAGATCAGGTCCTCGCCTGCCGGGCAGACGTAGACATCCCTTTCGGCGTCGTAGACGAAGTCCGCCTTCACATACATGCCCTTGGCCGCATTGCCCGAGGTTACTGGCCGCGGCACGGTCGTTGTGATACCCGCCTTATGGCAGGCCAGGATCTCTGGCCCGCTGAAATAGCCCTTGTCAGCGATGGCATGCAGGTCGTCCCGTCCAAGGGCGGTCTTGGCCGCGATGGCCATCGGGCTGAGCTGTTCGCGGTCGAAGCCCTGATTGGTGACCTCATGCGCGACGATGAGATGCGTCTCGGCATCGACGGCACTCTGCACATTGTAGCCGACCAAGCCGCTGTGCCGCGCGCTGGTCGCCATCGCGCGGGCGTTGGGGTCGGTCAGGGAGATCTGGCCGTCCGGCGCGTCAACCAAAGCCTTGTCCATCTCCTTGAGCCGCGCGATTGTTGATTTCCACTGAGAGCTGACCCTTGGGGGGTGCGGACGAAAAGTTGGACTATCTAGGAGATAGTTCATGCATAGTTACGAAGATCGGATGAGGGCGGTGGCGCTCTACATCAAGCTTGGCAAGCGGGTGCAGGCGACCATCCGCGAGCTGGGATACCCGACGAAGAATACGCTAAGGTGCTGGTATCGCGAATACGAGCGCATTCAGGATTTACCGATAGGGTCAGCCCCGCGACCGCCCAAATTCTCGGACGCTCAAAAGCAGGTTGCACTGGAGCACTACGCCAGCAATGGGCGCTGCATCTCATGGACGATGCGTGCGTTAGGCTATCCCGGTCGAGCGATGCTGACTGCATGGGTGCGCGCTGCATTTCCTGAGACCAAGACGGTCTCGGGCAGAACCCGTGGACGAGGTGATCATTCCGCCACCGTGAAGCAGGCTGCTGTGGTGGGCCTTTATTGCCGCGAAGAAAGTGCGGAGGCCTTGGCGAAAAAGGTCGGCGTCAGTCGTCCGACACTTAAAGGTCGGCGTCAGTCGTCCGACACTTTATGCTTGGAAGAACCAGTTCCTTGGTGCGGAGGCTCCTGCCACGATGAGACGCAAGAAGAGTGCTGACTTGGCCCCCGAGATCGAAGAACTGGAGCGGCAGCGCGTAGCTTTGCAGCGCGATATCCGCGAACTCCAGATTGAGCATGACCTGCTCAAGACTGCGAGCGACCTGATAAAAAAGGATCTTGGCGGCGACCTGCAGAGCCTGAGCAATCGGGAAAAAACCATGCTGATCGTCGCCCTAAAAAATCAGTATAAGCCATCGGCGCTGTTGATGCGGTTAGGGTTGGCGCGTAGCTCCTATTTCTACCACCGCGCCCGTATCACTCTGGAAGATAAGTATCTTCCGGTGCGCCGTGCCATGGTGGACATCTTTGAAAGCAACCACCGATGCTACGGCTCTCGCCGGCTCGCAGCCTCTCTGACGCGGCATTCCATCGCGATCTCCGAGAAGGTGGTCCGGCGCCTTATGAAACAGGAAGCTCTGATCGTCCCAAAGCCCAGGCGGCGGCGTTATAGTTCGTATCTGGGTGAGATCAGCCCGGCGCCGGAGAACATCATTAACCGTGACTTCCAGGCCTCTGCGCCAAACGAAAAATGGCTGACCGACATCACCGAGTTCCACATCCGTGCGGGCAAGGTTTACCTCTCGCCGATCATAGATTGTTTCGACGGGATGGTCATCAGCTGGGCTATCGGGACCAAACCGGATGCGGGTCTGGCCAACACCATGTTAGATGCAGCGCTGGAGACAATCGCAGACAGCGACGTGCGGCCGGTCATCCACAGTGATCGGGGAGGCCATTATCGCTGGCCTGGCTGGCTGGAGCGTGTCAACGCAGCGGGGATCATACGTTCAATGTCGCGCAAGGCGAGTTCGCAAGACAATGCCGCATGCGAAGGCTTCTTCGGCCGCCTCAAAACCGAGTTCATTTATCCGCGTGACTGGCGGGCCGTCACTCTCGCTCAGTTCATCGACGCCGTGGATGCTTACATCCACTGGTATAATGAAACGCGCATCAAGCTGTCGCTTGGCGGCCTCAGCCCCATAGAATACCGAAAAAGCCTCGGCCTTATGCCGTGAAACCAGTCCAAGTTTTTGTCCGCATCCCCCCCGGGTCAGCTCTCAGTGGAAATCAACAATTTCGTGAAAGATTTTTGACGGTCAACTGTCGTGCTTAATCTGCGGCGATATCAGATAGGACCCTCCCAGAGAGTGAAGGCAGCATCGCGGACGTTACATCCACGGCGGCTCAGGCCGTGGCAAGGTTCGATCCGGTCATCTGAATGGCCCAACTCTCCAAGGCATTCGGTTCAGGCGCCAAAGGTACTGCGAGGCCACCTGCGAACTCTTCGAAAGCAGACAGGTTGAGCGAGTTGACTCCTACCAAAACTGGTATCCCGTTGGATAGCGCTTCTGCGACAACCATTCGGAATCCGCGCCCTTCGGCTTCGTGTTTGCCAAACTTGTTTATGATCAGGAGATCTGCACCTTGCACCAAGCTGGCTGATACAAGGCCAACGGCTTTCTCCAAAGCCGCCGGGTCAAGCCTGCAACCGCGCGATGCACGGCCGAGGTCCTGGCTGATCCGCAGAATTGGACCTTTGGGTAAGACTTGCACATCCATATCACACGGCCCTGCATCGGAGCGCTCGGAGTTTATCTGGACCGTACCGCAGCAGCGAAACCCACGCGAGGCCATTGCTCTTGAAAGATTGAAGAGGATGAGATCGGTATCGCCGCGGCCCGGCGCCATTGTGTAAGCGAGGTTCATCTTCGGCCTTCTCAGTTTGGACAAAAGGGTTGGAATTCGACGAGTGCGCCTTCGGGCAGGAAATCACAGTCGGCTGGCAAAAAGATCAACCCGTCTGCTTCGGGTAACCCGCGGACATGGCCGGAATGAGTTTCGGCATCAAATGTCACGACCTCACGGCCTTGGCCGTCAAAGCCTACACATCTCGCCGGTCGTAACTCGCAGCGACCGGGCTTCCTGGAAATCGCCGCTCCGGTAACGACATGGCGCCGGGTAACTCGCTCCGTTTCACCGGTCAGTCGGGCGACAATCGCCGTTCCGAAAAGCTGCCAGGTGACGAAGGCTGACAAGGGATTGCCTGGCAAACCCAGCCACCATGCGCCCCGAATACAACCGAAGGATACCGGCTTGCCCGGCTTGATCGCAACGCCACTAAATTGAATGTCCCCGCCAAGAGCTGACAGCGCAGGTTTGATGTGGTCTTCCTCACCGACCGAAATTCCGCCGGTGGTGACGACAAGATCGGCATTGGCAGCCAGTTCCGCAATCTGCAGGAACAACCCGTCGCGACTGTCAATGCCCTGTTCCACAGCAACAATATCGATCTGGGGCTGCGTCAGAATGCCGGTCAGCATGGGAGTGTTCACGTCCCAGATCTGAGCCTCGGCACGCAGAGCACCGGCCGTGCGAATTTCGTTGCCGGTCACCAGAAGCGCCACGCGCAATCGCCTGCGCACCGTTACAGAGCCCGCCCCGGCTGCAGCACAGGCGGCAATCGCGCGCGCGTCAAGCCGGCGTCCCGTCTCAAGCACCGTGACCCCTGCCTCCATTTCACTACCGGCTCGGCGGATGTTGAGCCCGGGCGTTGGTCGCGTGGCTACCCGGATCGTCTTTCCCGTCCGCTTGACTTCTTCTTGCATCATGACCACGTCCGCGCCTTCAGGAACTTTTGCTCCAGTGAATATTTGCGCGGCTTGCAGGTCGACCAGAGACATGGCTGAGCACTGCCCCGCCTGGATACGCGCAGCTACGTCCAGTACCCACGGTCCATCACCCCGCAGCGCCGCCGAGGAAAAGGCAAATCCGTCCATTGCAGCGTTGTCGAACGGAGGAGACATGCTGCGTGAACTGACAGGGTCGGCAAGCACGCGGCCCAAAGCCTTGCCAAGACAGATGTCTTCCGTTCCGTCGACGATGGTCACGCAATGCCCAATCAGGTCGTGAGCGGCATCGATCGTCATCAGCTTCTTGCTTGTATCGTGACCCTCACAGCCACAGCCGGTCCGTGTCACTGGCTGAAGGATACTCATAGTGCTGCTCCTTCCTTGAAATGTCCTGGACCCACGCTGCAGTCGAGGTCGCGCAACAGGCCGTCCTTCAAACCGTAGATCAGCCCATGCACCCGGACTTTCGCGCCGCGCGTCCAGGCTCGCTGCAGGATAGGCGTCTCGCAGACCCGGCGGACGCCTTCGACCACGTTGAACTCGGCCAACCGGTCGCGCTGCGCCTCAAGGTCCGGCTGGCGGCTCAGATCGACCGCATAGGCGCGGGAAAGGCGTCGGATCGGCTCCAGCCAGTGGTCGGCAAGACCGTGAGGAAGATCCTCGGTTGCCGCCTTGACCCCGCCGCAGCCGTAGTGGCCGCAGACGATGATCTCGCGCACCTTCAACGCTTCGACCGCGAATTCCAACGCGGACAGCATGTTCATATCAGAGGAATGAATGATGTTCGCCACGTTGCGATGGACAAAGACCTCGCCTGGGTCGAGCCCCGCCACGACGTTGGCCGGAACACGGCTGTCCGAACATCCGATCCAGAAGAATTCCGGGGCTTGCAGGGCCGCGAGACGGGTAAAATATCCAGGTTCCTGCGCCTGTCTTTTGGCCGACCAGTCGCGGTTGCGGGCAAGGATATCACTCAGCACTGGTCACCCCCTGGCTGGTGGGAAGCCCGCGCCGCAACCGCATGTGATTGGCCAGACGGCGCAAGTCGCCCCGCGTCAACCGGGCGCGGGCTATGGGCAGGAGGATAGCGTTCTCCGCCACCAGGTGGCGGCGGACATGCGCGGCGAAACGCGCAAGAACCTCGCGGTCTTCGCTGGAAAGGTCGGCCCCAGCGTCGAGGCAGTTGGCGATGGCCCCACGCACTGAAGGCAGCAGGAACAGGGCCTGCTCCTGATCGTGGCGGATGCGGCCCAAGACGGAGGCGATGGAATCTTCATCGGTGCAGCGCCGCGCAAGGGTGGGGAACAGGTCTTCCACCTCATCCCGCAGATGCACGCCAAGCTCTTCGTTCAGAAAGCGCAGGATGGTGACGCCTGCCAGGCGATCGAAGGTCTCGGCGGCAACGAGGCGGTCTATCTCGGCGCAGATCTGGCGTTCGCGCAGATGGTCTTCGCTGATGAAGTCCAGCGGCCGGGCCAAAAGGCCCGGATCGGTGGGGCCTTGGCCGCTGCCACGTCGCGCTGGTTCTGACCGCTTCATGGGACGCTCCTGACCGTGGATCAGATCGGGGCCAGGCTTGCGCCGGTGATCGTAGCCTTCTGGCCAAGCCTGTTCACGAAGTCGCGCGAGGCACGGGCCCAGGCGGCCTTTTCGAGTGCCTCGGCGATCCTTGGCCGCACCGTTTCGAACGGAAGTACCTGCCCTGGGGCGAGTGCATTCAAGCGGATGATGTGCCAGCCATGCCGCGACAGGACCGGGGCCGGGGTCGTCTGGCCTTCGGACAAGCAGCGCAGAGCGGCTTCGAACTCGGGCACTGTATCGCCGGGGCCGATCTGGCCCAGATGGCCCCCTTGTGCCTTTGACCCGCAGTCGCTTTTGCGGGCGGCGTGGGCGAAGTCCTTGGGCCCCTCTCCGAGTCGGGCCAGAAGTGCCTGTGCACGCGCCTCGGCAGCGGCCGTCTCAGTCTGATCGCGGGGGTCGCATGCGCACAGGATATGCGAGACGTCCCAAAGAGGGGCCGAGCGATAACGCGAGGGGTCTCGCGCCCATTCGGCACGGATCGCGTCATCGGTCACCGGATCGGGCAAGACCGCCTCTTCCAGCAAGACGCGGATCAGGGCTTCGTCTTCCGTTTCCCACCGCCCGGGGGCAAGTGCGAGCGGTTCAGCAGCCAGCCCGCGCGCCCGGGCCTCTTGCAGCAGCAGCGCCCGGATCGCCATGGCCTGCGCCGCCTTGCGCCAGGCGATGCCCGGCTTGTCCTTCGGCGCGCTGTGGTTCTGGGCCTCGGCGGCGATAGCCGCCGAGGGGATGGTTTCGCCGTTCACCACGACATCGGGGAAAAGGGACATGTTCATCGCACTCACTCCGCCGGGGTATGGGCTTTGGGACCATCAACGCCCTGCCGCCTGTCAAAGGCGCGGCGGCGTTCTTCCAGCGGGCGGCGGCGACGGGACCGCACGATCTGATAGCCGGAGCGGGCCACAAGATAGCGGAAGGGCGCCGCGAAGCCCGACCAGATGTGCACCAGCCGCGTGAACGGAAACAGCATGGTGATGATCAGGCCGAGGAAGATGTGCAGCTTGAACAGCCAGTGCACGTCCACCACTGTGACCCAGGCGTTGATGTTCCATGTCACCACGCTTTGCGACCATTCCATGAAGCGGATCATCTCTGCCCCGTCCATGTGCTGAAGGGACTGCGTGATGGTCAGCAGGCCAATGGCAAGCTGAAGCCAGATCAGGATCATGATCAGGATGTCGAGGGTGGTTGAAGTGGCGCGGATGCGCGGATCGGTCAGTCGCCGATGGATCAGCATGGTGCCACCGATCAGCGCCGCAAGACCCGCAGGCCCGCCGATCAGAACTGCCATCCACTGCTTCAGACCATAAGGCACACCCAGGGCATCGAGCACCCAGACAGGTGTGAACAAGCCGACAAGGTGGCCGAAGAACACCGTCAGGATGCCGACATGGAACAGGATCGACCCCCAGATCAGCTGCTTGCGCCGCAAGAGTTGGCTGGACGAGGATTTCCAGGTGAAGGGATCGCGCTCATAGCGGGCGATGGAGCCCACCAGAAACACGGTCAGCGCGACATAGGGCATGACCCCGAAGATGACGAAGTTGATGTCGAAGCTCTCGAACATGTCATGCACTCCTGTGCTGCGGGGCGGGTTGGTCCATCAGGGCCAGCATGTCGCGGACCTGTGGACAGCCTGCATTGGGGTCGGGGCCGAAGGTAACTTCGGTTTCCTCCCAGACCGCATCCAGCGCCGCCAGATCGGTCGGGTCATCGTCGGGCTGGCCCAGCATTCCGGCCACGGCATCGGCATCTGCATTGCCCCCGGCCAGTGCGGAAAGGGCGGCGAACGCAGCGGCATACCCGCTCTCGCGCCGCTCGAGGCGACCCGAGAGGGCGTCGAGGATATGCGCCGCGTCCGCCAAGGTTTCCTGCGCTTCGCGTGTGGGGCGCGTCGCCAGGAATTCCAGAAGCACCGGAAGGTGGTCGGGCAGTTCGGAGGTGGCGGGTTCGAACCCGCCATCGCGGTAGGTCTCGATCAGACTGACCATCGCGCCGCCGCGCTCGCGGCTTTCGCCGTGGACGTGTTCAAAAAGGTTGAGCGACAGTGTCCGCGACCGGTCGAACAGCATCACATACCGCTCTTGCAGGTCATAGAGGTCGCCTTGCGCCAGATCTGCGGTCAGCTTCCACAGCGCGGTCTGGGTAGCAGGCGCAATGCGCGGATCAGCAGCCAGGACGGCGCCGATATCGGGCATGGCCTCCTGCAGCTCAGCCGAGGGATAGCTCAGGATCAGCGACAAGGATTTGAGGGTGCGGTCCATCAGAACGACTCCAGCGGAAGGGCGAAGGACTTTTTCTTGCCGCCGAACAGGCTGGTCTTGCCGCTCTCGCCGTCAGAACAGCCGTTGCCGTCGGTGAAGCCGCAGCCGCCACGAATGTCTGCGCCGGCCTCGTTCTGTTCGCGGTGCGCGGTGGGGATTGCGAAACGGTCCTCGTAATCCGCAATCGCCATGATCTTGTACATGTCCTCGATCATCCGGCCCGACATTCCCACGCGGGCGGCGATGCCCTCGTCGCGCACGCCATCCACCGTCAGTGCGCGCATGTAGAGGCGCATCGCCGACATGCGTTCCAGCGCCGAAACGATGGGTTCCTCGTCTCCCGCCGTCAGCATATTGGCGAGGTATTGCACAGGGATGCGCAGGCTGCGCACATCGGGCATCTGTTCGCTCATGGCGATCTGGCCCGCCTGCGCGGCGTTCTGGATGGGCGACAGCGGCGGGATATACCAGACCATCGGCAGGGTCCTGTATTCCGGATGCAGCGGGAAGGCGACCTTCCATTCCATCGCCATCTTCCAGATCGGGCTGACCTTGGCCGCTTCGATCCAATCCTCCGGCACGCCGTCGCGGCGGGCGGCGGCGATCACCTCCGGGTCGTTCGGATCAAGGAACACGTCAAGCTGCGCGCCATAAAGGTCGGTTTCCCGCTCGGCACTTGCCGCCGCCTCGATCTTGTCGGCGTCATACAAGATGACGCCCAGATAGCGGATCCGCCCCACGCAAGTTTCCGAACAGACGGTCGGCTGGCCGCTCTCGATGCGCGGATAGCAGAAGGTGCATTTCTCCGACTTGCCGGTATCCCAGTTGTAATAGACCTTCTTGTAGGGACAGCCCGAAATGCACATCCGCCAGCCCCGGCATTTCTCCTGGTCAATCAGGACGATGCCATCCTCTTCCCGCTTGTAGATCGCGCCCGACGGGCAAGAGGCGGAACAGGTGGGGTTCAGGCAATGCTCGCAGAGGCGCGGCAGATACATCATGAAGGTGCTTTCATACTCTCCGTAGATGTCCTTCTGCACCTTGTCGAAGTTGTAATCCTCTGACCGCTTGGCGAATTCGCCGCCAAGGATTTCTTCCCAGTTCGGCCCCTTCTCGATCTTCTCCATCCGTTCCCCGGTGATCTTCGACCGGGGCCTTGCGGTGGGGAAGGCCTGCATCTCGGGCGCGGATTTCAGGTGGTCATGGTCGAAATCGAAGGGTTCATAGTAATCGTCGATCTCGGGCATCGACGGATTGGCAAAGATGTTCGCCAGAATGCGCCACTTTGCCCCCTGCCTGGGTTGCAGCTTGCCAGAGGCCGACCGCACCCACCCACCGTTCCAGCGCTTCTGGTTCTCCCAATCGGTCGGATAGCCCGTGCCGGGCTTCGTCTCCACATTGTTGAACCACGCGTATTCGACGCCGTCCCGCGTGGTCCAGACGTTCTTGCAGGTGACCGAACAGGTGTGACAGCCGATGCACTTGTCCAGATTCAGCACCTTGCCGATTTGCGCGCGCACTCTCATTCCGCTGCCTCCTGGGTTGCGGGTTGGTCCAGCCAGTCGATCTTCTGCATCTTTCGGACGATCACGAATTCGTCGCGGTTGCTGCCCACGGTGCCATAGTAGTTGAACCCATAGGAAAGCTGGGCATAGCCGCCGATCATATGCGTGGGCTTCAGCGTGGCGCGGGTGACGGAATTGTGGATGCCGCCCCGCAGCCCGGTCTTTTCCGATCCGGGCGTATTCACGATCTTTTCCTGCGCGTGATACATGAACAGCGTGCCCTGCTTGATCCGCTGGGACACCACCACCCGCGCCGTCAGCGCGCCGTTGACGTTATAGGCTTCGACCCAGTCGTTATCGACAAGCCCGGCCTTCGCGGCATCGACCTCCGACATCCAGACAACCGGCCCGCCACGGTTCAGCGTCAGCATCAGAAGGTTGTCGCTATAGGTCGAATGGATGCCCCATTTCTGATGCGGCGTGATGAAGTTCAGCACGACATGCGGGTTGCCTTCTGCCGCATCGCCATTCACCGCCTGCGTGACGGTCTTCAGGTCCACAGGCGGGCGATAGCTGACGAACCCCTCGCCAAAGGCCCGCATCCAGAGGTGATCTTGATAAAGCTGCTGTCGCCCCGTCAGCGTCCGCCACGGGATCAACTCATGCACATTGGTGTAGCCCGCGTTATAGCAGACCTCCTCGCTCTCGATCCCCGACCATGTGGGAGAGGAGATGATCTTGCGTGGCTGCGCCGCGATATCGCGGAAGCGGATCTTGGTGTGATGCGCGCCTTCGGCCAGATGGGCGTGGTGCTGGCCGGTGGGTTTCTCCAACTCCTCCCACGCCTTGACCGCGACCTCTCCATTGGTCTCAGGCGCCAGCATCAGGATCATTTCCGCCGCGTCGATGGCGGTGTTCAGTCTGGCAAGGCCCTTCGACACGCCCTCGTCCTGCACCACCCCGTTCAGGTCGCGCAGATGCCCGACCTCGACCTTGGTATCCCAGTTGATCCCCTTGCCACCGTTGCCGAGCTTTTCCAGCAGTGGACCGACCGAGGTGAACTTCTTGTAGAGGTTGGGATAGTCCCGCTCGACCGCGATGTAGTTCGGCGCGGTCTTGCCGGGGATCAGGTCGCATTCGCCCTTTTTCCAGTCCTTCACATGCGCCTGAGCCAGTTCGGCGGCGGTGTCGTGGAGGAGCGGCAGCTGAACGATGTCGGTTTCGACCCCCAACACTTCAGGGGCCACTTCGCTGAACTTCTTCGCGATGGATTTGAAGATTTCCCAGTCCGACTTGCTCTCATAGGCCGGGTCCACCGCCGCCTGCAGCGGATGGATGAAGGGGTGCATGTCGGATGTGTTCAGGTCGTCCTTTTCATACCAGGACGCGGTGGGCAGCACGATGTCGGAATAGACCGCCGTCGTCGACATGCGGAAGTCGATGCAGACCAGCAGGTCCAGCTTGCCCTTCGGTGCCTCGTCATGCCAGACGGCCTCCACGGGCTTGGCATGGCCTTCCTCGCCCAGATCCTTGCCCATGACGCCGTGGTCGGTTCCCAGAAGGTGCTTGAGGAAATACTCATGCCCCTTGCCCGAAGACCCCAGCAGGTTGGACCGCCAGACAAAGAGGTTGCGCGGCCAGTTTTCCGGCGCATCCGGGTCCTGGCAGGACATTTCCAGATTGCCGGATTTCAGTTCAGCGGCAACGAACTCCTTGATGTCCTTGCCCGCTGCCTTGGCGGCCTTCGACACCTCCAGCGGGTTGGTCTTCAGCTGCGGGGCCGATGGCAGCCAGCCCATCCGTTCCGCCCGGATGTTGTAGTCAATGAGGCTGATGTCCCAGTCGCCCTTGGGCGCCGTGGGCGACAGGATTTCACCCGCGCGCAACGTCTCATACCGCCACTGGTCGGTATGGGCGTACCAGGCGCTGGTCGAGTTCATGTGCCGCGGCGGGCGGTTCCAATCCAGCGCAAAGGCCAGCGGCGCCCAGCCGGTCTGTGGCCGCAGCTTCTCCTGCCCCACATAGTGCGACCAGCCGCCCCCCTCCTGCCCGATGCAACCGCACATCACCAGCATGTTGATGATGCCGCGGTAGTTCATGTCCATGTGGTACCAGTGGTTCAGACCGGCCCCGAGGATGACCATGGACTTGCCCCGGGTCTTTTCTGCGTTGCCCGCGAATTCGCGGGCCACCGCGATGATCTTTTCCCGCGCAACGCCCGTGATCTTCTCCGCCCAGGCGGGGGTATAGGGCATGTCGTCGTCAAAATCCTTCGACACCCAATCACCGCCCAACCCGCGATCCAGCCCGTAATTGGCGCAGAACAGGTCGAACACCGTGGCCACCATCACCTCGCGCCCATCGCCAAGCGTGACAGCCCTCGCCGGGACATTGCGCGTCAGAACCTCTGGCGCGTCGCATTTCACGAAATCGCCCGTCGCCGCGCCGCCGAAATAGGGGAAATCCACCCCCACCACCGCGTCATGCTGGCCGTCAAGGATCTGGCTCAGCCGCAGTTGGGTTTCGGCATCGGCGGCCTTCTCCTCAAGGTTCCATTTTCCCTCCTCGCCCCAGCGGAACCCGATGGAGCCGTTCGGGGCAACGAAACGCCCCGTCGCCTCATCGAAGGCCACGGTCTTCCAGTCGGGATTGTTCGCCTCGCCCAGTTTGTCGTCGAAATCCTCGGCCCGCAGCATCCGTCCTGGAACAAGCCGGCCATCCTGTTCATCCAGCACCACCAGCATCGGCATGTCGGTGTATTTGCGGGCGTATTCCTCGAAATACTCCGCCTGCCGGTCCAGATGGAATTCGCGCAGGATCACATGCCCCATCGCCATGGCCAGCGCCGCATCGGTGCCCGCCTGCGGGTTCAGCCAGATGTCGCCGAACTTCGCCGCCTCGGAATAGTCGGGGCTGACCACGGCGGATTTCGTGCCGCGATAGCGCACCTCGGTATAGAAATGGGCATCCGGCGTGCGCGTCTGCGGCACGTTCGACCCCCAGAGCATCAGGAAGCCCGCGTTGTACCAGTCGGCCGATTCCGGCACGTCCGTCTGTTCGCCCCATGTCTGCGGCGATGCGGGCGGCAGGTCGCAATACCAGTCATAGAACGACATGCAGGTGCCGCCCAGCAGGCTCAGATAGCGCGACCCCGCCGCATAGCTGACCATCGACATGGCCGGAATGGGCGAGAATCCGAACACCCGGTCCGGCCCCCAGACCTTGGCGGTATGGGCATTGGCGGCGGCGATGATCTCGGTCGCCTCGTCCCATGTGGCGCGCACAAAGCCGCCCTTGCCCCGCGTCTTGGTATAGCTCGCGCGCAGGGCGGGATCTTTCTGGATCGCCGCCCATGCCGCGACCGGCGGCATCGTCGCCCGAAGCTTGCGCCAGGCCCGCATCAGGCGGCCCCGGATCAGCGGGTTCTTCACACGGTTCGCGGAATACAGATACCAGCTATAGGACGCCCCCCGCGCGCAACCGCGCGGCTCATGGTTCGGCAACCCCGCCCGCGTGCGCGGATAGTCGGTCTGCTGCGTCTCCCATGTCACGATGCCGGATTTGACGTAGATCTTCCACGAACAGGACCCGGTGCAGTTCACACCATGGGTCGACCGCACGATCTTGTCGTGCCGCCAGCGGTTCCGGTAGGTGTCCTCCCAGCCGCGATCCTCGCGCGTCGTCTCTCCCCAACCATCCGAAAAGGTTTCCAAAGTCTTCTTCTGAAAGAAGTTCAGTCTGTCGAGCAGGTGGCTCATCGTCGCTTCCTTTCGTTATTCGGCAGGATGGGCGGCACCCAGGCGCCGGCCATGCTCGATGTCGTGGAGAAGCCCGCCGGGGCGCGTATAGGCGGCCCAGGTCAGGACAAGGCAGATCACGTAGAAGATCAGGAACAGCCACAGCGCGCCGATGGGGCTGCCCGTCATGGCGATGGAGGATCCATAGGCCTTGGGGATGAAGAACCCGCCATAGGCCCCGATGGCGCTGGTGAAGGCGACAATGCCGCTGCTTTCCATGGCGATCTGGCGCGCACGTTCTGCCCCGGCCAGATGCGGCATCAGGCGCGGCACTTCGCGGCCCATGATCACCGGGATCATCTGGAAGGTCGACGCGTTGCCAACGCCGGTAAAGAAGAACAGCGCCATGAAGCCCGCGAAGAACCCGGCAAAGCTGCCCGCCTGCAGCGACAGGATCACTGCCAGAACCGATGCGATCATCCCCACAAAGACCCAGAAGGTGACCCGCCCACCCCCGAACCGGTCGGCAACCCAGCCAGTCCCGGCACGGCTCAGCGCGCCCACCAGCGGGCCGAGGAACACGTATTGCAGCGCGTTCACCTCGGGGAAGGCGATCTTCGACAGCAGCGGAAATCCCGCCGAATAGCCGATGAAACTGCCGAAGGTCCCGATATACAGCACACACATCAGCCAGTTATGCGCCCGCCCGAAGATCACCGATTGCTGCGCGAAACTCGCCTTCGCATCCGCGATGTCATGCATCCCCAGCCATGCCGCGACGGTGGAGGCAAGGATGAACGGCACCCAGACAAAGCCCGCATTCTGCAACCACAGCGTCCCGCCATCCGCCAGCGCCACGCCCTCGCCGCCCATCGCGCCGAACACTCCGGCGGTGATCACCAGCGGCACAAGGAATTGCATCACGCTGACGCCAAGGTTCCCCAGCCCCGCATTCAGCGCCAGCGCATTGCCCTTCTCCGCCTTGGGGAAGAAATAGCCGATGTTGGCCATCGAAGAGGCGAAGTTGGCCCCGCCAAGCCCGCAAAGAAGCGCCAGAACCAGGAAGATGAAGTAGGGGGTTTCCGGGTTCTGCACGGCATAGCCGATGCCGATGGCGGGCAGCAGCAGCGAGGCGGTGGAAAGCGTCGTCCAGAGCCGCCCACCAAAGATCGGCACCATGAACCCGTAGAAGATCCGCAGCGTCGCCCCCGACAGCGCAGGCAAAGCCGCCAGCCAGAACAATTGCTCCGGGGTGAAGGCGAACCCGATCAGCGGCAGCTTGGCCACCACCATCGACCAGACCATCCACACCGAAAAGGCCAGCAGCAGCGCCGGGATCGACAGCCACAGGTTGCGGCGTGCGACGGCACGGCCCTTGTCGGCCCAGAAGGTCGCATCCTCGGGCCGCCAATCCTCGAGCACACGCGGCATGGCGGTGCGTTCGGGGTGGTGGATCGGCTGCATCTCAGGCAGCTGCGGCAGGCGGTCCAGAACCTCGCCATGCGCGGCGCGCTCCATGGCGCGGATCGACAGGTGCATCCAGGTCAGCGCGATCCCGACCAGCACGAACAGCAGCGCAAAGCACGAGGTATAGATGCCCGTCAGGTCCAAAAGGGCTCCAAAGGCGATGGGCAGGACGAACCCGCCAAGCCCGCCGATCATGCCGACAAGGCCACCGACTGCGCCGACGTTGTTGGGGTAGTAGACCGGGATGTGCTTGAACACCGCCGCCTTGCCGAGGCTCATGAAGAAGCCAAGCGCGAAGAGCGTGGCGATGAAGGGCCACAGCCCCATGCTGGTTGAAAAGGCGATGACGCCATCCTTGCCCTGGATGACATAGTCGGTCGGCGGGTAGGACAGCATGAACAGGAACAGCATCGAAAAGCCGAAGGTCCAGTACATGACCGACCGCGCGCCGAACTTGTCGGAAAGGTGTCCGCCATAGGCCCGGAACAGGCTGGCCGACAGGCTGAACGAGGCGGCCGCCATGCCTGCAGTGCGCACATCGACGCCGTAGACGTCGATCAGGTAGTGCGGCAACCACAGCGCCAGCGCGACGAAGGCGCCGAAGACGAAGAAGTAGTAGAGCGAGAAGCGCCAGACCTGCAGGTTCTTCAGGGGCGCGAACTGCTGGGCGAAACTCGGCGGCTTTGCCCCGGTCCGGCGACGTTCAACGAGCGAGGGATCGTCCTTGGCGAAAACAAAGAAGATCACCGCCATCAGCGCCAGGCCCGCCGCCCAGACATTCGCTACCCCTTGCCAGCCAAAGCCCACCATCACGAAGGGCGCGACGAACTTGGTCACCGCCGCCCCGATATTGCCCGCACCAAAGATCCCAAGCGCGGTGCCCTGATGGCCCGCATCATACCAGCGGCTGACATAGGCCACGCCGATGATGAACGATCCGCCCGCAAGCCCCACGCCCAGCGCCGCCAGAAGATACATCGCATAGCTGTCGGCAAGGGTCAGCGCCCAGGTCGCCAAGGCCGCCAGCAGCATTTGCGTCGAGAACACCAGCCGCCCGCCATACTTCTCGGTCCAGACCCCAAGGAAGATGCGTGTCAACGAACCGGTCAGGATCGGGGTGGCGACCAAGAGGCCAAACTGCGTATCGTTCAGCCCCAGCTCGCCCTTGATGGCGACGCCGATGATCGAAAAGATCGTCCAGACGGCGAAACAGGCGGTGAAGGCGATCGTGCTCAGCGTCAGGGCGCGGGTCTGGTCGGCGCGTGAGGCTGTCGTTGCGGTCTGCATGGCGGGATCTCCGGCAAGAGGGAGGCAGTTTCCCCAGTGGGGTTGATGCCAGTCCTGAGATCCACGCAGGCCAAAGAGGTTGATCTAGATCATCTGTTGCGGATTTCTTATTGAAATAAATGGCTTAGTGAAAAATGTCAGGTTCGCTTGCAGGGTCAGTCAAGGCTCCTCCTGCGATGATCAATTGTTGGCTTGACAATTATCAATCGTGGGATTGGACTCTGCCAAAGCACTTCTAAGGACGACAGGATGCCCGATTCATCATTCAGGGAGATTCGCGACCTCGCGCTGTTTTCACAGATGGCGGACGAGAATTTCTCGGCCTTGATGCGCGGTGCTTATGTCCAGAACTTCCCGGCGCAGATCGAGCTTATCACCGAGGGCGACCCGAGCGACTTCCTGCATGTTGTGCTTTCCGGTTCGGTTGACCTCTTCTCGGCCTGGAATGACCGTGAGACCAGCCTTGCGACCGTTCGGCCCATCTCGACCTTCATCCTGGCGGCGACGATCAAGGATGCGCCTTACCTCATGTCCGCCCGCACCTTGGAGAAAAGCCGGATCGCGCTGATCCCCAGTCAGGATGTGCGCGCCGTTTTCGACATTGACGGCAACTTTGCCCGCGCCATCGTGACGGAACTGGCGCAGTGCTACCGCTCGGTCATCAAGGCGCAGAAAGACCTGAAGCTGCGGACATCGTTGGAACGGCTGGCGAACTATTTGCTGCGCCAGCAGAGGCGCGCCGGTGGGGCAGCATCGTTCGACCTTGATTTCGAGAAGCGCCGCCTCGCTTCGGTGCTTGGGATGACCGCCGAAAACCTGAGCCGCGCCTTCAAGGGGTTGCAGCCCTATGGGCTAGAGGTGGACGGAACACGTATCACAATCACCAACCAGGCAGAGTTCGAGCGGTTTGCCAAGCCGAACCCGCTGATCGACGACGGGTCCACCTGAGGCGTCAGACCCGAGGGTCCACTCCGATCACCAGGGGATGCAGCCAGATCAACCCCGCATAGAGCATGAGCCCGGCAGCCAAGCGCAAAAGGGTGTCGGTGGTCAGGGATAGCGATGCGGGGCATTCCGATAGGGCTGCGCGCAGGTCGTGCCATCTCTGCCCCATCTCTCGCTGTCGCCGCCGGTCGACAAGGCGGCCGCCAAGCATCGCGAAACCGGCGAAGGTGCCGAACAGTATCACATGCGCCAAGTCGCCGTTTGGCAGGATATGCGCCGCCGACCATATCCCGAGCGCCAGAAGCAGGGGATGCCGCGTCAGGCGGACGATTCCGGGGCTCGCCGGGTCGAACCGGTCATTTTGCGCGCCGCCGAAGGAAAAGGGGTTCGGTCGTGCAATTGCCAGCGACAGGATCACGCAGACCGGCAGCATCACGGCCAGCACGACATGGTTCTGCCACGGCGCCCAGTCCCAAAGCGGCACATAGGGCGCTCGACCCGCTGCCGCGATCAACCATGCCAGCACGCCAAGTGAGAGAGCCGAATAGGCGATGCCAAAGCCTGCATGCCCCAGCCTTGCCACCGCCCAGGGCCGCAACGGCGGGCGGATCGGAATGGAGTGGGTCAGGAAGAAGGCCCCGAAGGCAAAGGCGAATTCGTTCCAGCCCATGCCCAGTCAGATCCGTTTCGCAGGCGGCAGGCGCAGCAGAAACCGCCCGTACAGAACGGCATAGCCGCCAAAGGCCCCTATCCAAGCCACTCCGGCCAGGCTGTGCATCGCCATCGCCTCATCGGTCCAGACCCCCGCGGCCACGCGCGCCAGGACAGCGGTGACCAGCGCCAGATAGATCGCCACCGTGCCGGGGCCTGCGTGCAACTCTTGCCCAGTATGGCCCAGGGTTGCACGCGTCATCACCGCGAGTGTCATCAACCCGACAGCGCCGCCCATCCAGAGATGCTGTGCTGCAGCCATCCCGAAGACGCCCGGCATCAGGATCTCGGCCGCCAGCGCGATGGCCCCGAGCGGCAGGAACGCATAGCCGGCATGCAGCACCAGGACGAGCGGCTCCGCCACCGTGCGGTGACCCGCCCATCGCGCCAGTCGGATGGCGTGCAGTGCCCCGGCCAGCCCCAGCAGGATGCCTGTCACCAAGGACAGCGGCAGTGCGACCCAGGCCATCAAAGCCGCCAGCAGGGACAGCAGGGCCACCTTGTCGAGCCCCTGCATCGGCGCGGCGGGCAGTTTCCCCGGCCCGCGCCGCACCAGCCAGTTCCGGGTGAATGAAGGTACGATCCGCCCGCCGATGACCGCGATCATCATGACACCCGCCGCCAACCCAAGTCGCAGGCCATAACCTTGGGCGGCATAATCCCCCCGCGCCGCCTCCCAGTGGTACAGTCCGTTGCCAAGGGCAAAGACCGCCAGCATCGCCAGCACGATCAGATTGCGCCAGTTCTTGCCCGCCACGATCTCACGCCCAATGGCCGCGGCCAGAACCAGCGGAAAGGACAGATCGACCGTCGCCGCCACCCCGGCAGGCAGGGCGCCCGACATGGCAACTGCCACGCGCCCGGCCAGCCACAGGAAGAACAGCCCGCCAAGCGGCCAGCCCACGATGGGCAACCGGCCTGTCCAGTTTGGCACAGCGGTCAAGAGAAACCCCGCGATCACCGCGCCGAGGTAGCCGAACAGGAATTCGTGCGCGTGCCAGCTGACTGGGTCAAAGGCTGTGGGCAGCGTAAGATGACCCGACAGCATCGGCACCCATAGCGTCATCGCCAGCGCAGCCCAGATCGCGGCCCAGAAGAAGAATGGCCGGAACCCGTAGGTCAGGATCGCAGGGCCGGTCCAGGCGCGCATCTGTTCGGCAGTGGTGGTCATCATGCGTCCTTCTGTTCGTACTGGACCCCGGCCTCGGTCAGGATGACGTCCAGTGCGATGTCGTGGGGTTGGGGAAAGATGGTGGCAAGCCGGGCAGATTGCAGACCGATACCGATTGTCATCGGGCGAGGCGACAGCACGGCGAGCGTGCGGTCAAAGTACCCCCCGCCGTAGCCCAGCCGAAACCCTGCCGGGTCCCAGCCCACCAAGGGGGCAAGAGTCAGGTCAGGCACCACCTCTGGCCCGTCAGTCGGGACCGGGATCTTCCAGAAGCCCTGCACCATCCTGCAATCCGGCGTCCATAGGCGGAACGCCAGTGGTGCAGAGGGCGCTGTGACCACGGGCAATGTGACGCGCGCGCCGCGTGCGAGCAGGCTTTCCAGCCAGGGCCGCAAGTTCAGTTCCGCCTTGATCGGCCACCAAGCCGAGAGCGTCAGCCCGTCGACGCTCGGGAAACGTTCAGCAAGGAGGGTATCGACACGCGCGGCAATCATGTCTGCCGCTGCACGACGCTGCGACACGGACAGGGCCTGACGGTCTGCGAGCAATCGCGCGCGCTCGGCCTTGCGCCAGCGGGCGACGTCGCGCGCCTGCTCTTGGTCCACAGCCAACGGGTCGAAGTAGTCCGGGGCGATCTCGCAAGCCATGCAGGGGGACGAGGCGAATGGGCCCGGCTCAGACATCGGCGCGCCGCTCGGCCTCGAACTGCGGGAACAGCACGTCGTTCTCCAGACGCATGTGCTCGGCCAGGTCGCGGGTGAACTCATCCAGTCCACGGTAAAGCCCGGTCCAGGTGCCGCAGGCCCCGTCGGGCAAGGTCAGGTTTGCGGTCAGTCGGAGGATCTCGGCCAGCTCGCGGTCATGCCCGGCATGATCGGCGCGCATCACCGCGATCGGAGTCTCGATGCCGGGCATCCCGCCCTTGCGGATCGCGGGAAACAGGATCAGTTCCTCCTTCTTCATATGTACCTCCAATTCGCCGAGCATCTCGTGCAGCAGGGCCGACAGTCCGTCAGGCACGCCCACGTCGCCGAAGTGCACGTCCTCGACACGCTCCGCCATTGCCACCAGTTGCGGAAGCTGCTCCCTGTGGCGGGCATGGTAGCGCTCCTCGATGTGCCGGGTCAGGGCGGTCGGCTCGGACGGCGCTGCAGCTTCGGTCATGTGAGGTCTCCTGTCAGAAGAACAGTTTGGGTGGGGCGACGGGGTCGCTTTGGGCTGACTGAACGGCGATGTGCAGGGAATGGGCGATCCGCTCGGCGCGCTCGATCAGGTGCAAGGCTCCCGCGGGCGTGCAGGTATCAACAGCTGTCGCGCGGAACAGCGCAAGCCAGCGGTCAAAATGTGCCGCATTGATCGGCAACGGAGTATGCGCGGGCACCGGCCGGCCATGATACTGCCCGGTCATCAAGGCGATCGAAGACCAGAACGTCACCATCCGCTCAAGATGCACGGCCCAATCGGTGATGCGGGCCGCAAAGATCGGCCCCAGAACGGCATCTGCACGGACACAGCCGTAAAAGCGGTGTACCAGATCGCGCAGAACATCGGGGCTAAGACCCGTCTCTACCATAAGGGCGGCCGTCACTTCCGGCCTGGTTGTCGGGATGGACAAGCTGACAGTTGCGCTGGACATCTGAGTCTCCGTCTTGCGCTTTGGCTTAGGCCTGCTAATTGGTATTGTAAATACCTATTCAAGGAAACCGACCTCATGCGGCTGACCTCCTTCACCGACTTCGGGCTACGGATGCTGATGCGGATGGCCGCCGATCCGTCGCGCGCCAACTCCACGGCCGAACTGGCCGAAGCCCTGGGCCTGTCCCGCAATCATCTGGCCAAGATCATCCAGCATCTGGCGCGCGCAGGCCTGATCGAAACCCGGCGCGGCGGCGGCGGTGGCGCCGTGCTGGCCCGACCGGCGTCCGAGATCCGGCTTGGCCAGGTCATCCGGTTGTTGGAAGAAGGGCAGCCCTTGGTCGAGTGTTTCGGGGCCGATGGGGGTGCCTGTTCGATAGACACGCGCTGTCGGCTCAAGGCGCGTCTGCGTTCTGCGGAAGCAGCTTTTCTCACGGATCTCGACCGATCGACACTGGCCGATATCGCCCTGCCCCCGCTCGTGGTGTCGCAATGACGCAGGTGGAACGTGACGGTGCAGGCTTTGTCGTCCCGGCAATCTTGCTCGCCGAAGCATTCGGACTGACCGAGTCCGACGTTCGCGAGTCGATGCGCACCGGCGCCCTGACATCGATCTGCGAGGCCGGGGTGGGGACGGACGCGGGACGCTGGCGCCTGACGTTCCGTTACATTAATCGCGCCCTCCGGTTCACGGTCGACGAGGCAGGAACGATCCTGTCGAGTTCTCGCTTTCCGGTGCGGGACCGATCGTCTGACTTGGAACGTTGACTCCTTCATCCGATTATGTAAGTGATTAATCACTTACTTTCTTGGATGAATCGATGCGCAAGACGTCAGATCTCCGCAAGGCCGAAATCGTGGAAACGATCCTAGCCTTGGCCGACCAGATCGGCCCGGACCGGGTGACGACAGGCGCCGTCGCCAACGAAGTCGGCGTGACGCAGGCTGCCCTGTTCAGGCATTTTCCAACAAAGGCTGCAATGTGGAGTGCCGTGGCCGACCAGGTGGCCGAAACGCTGACCCATGCCTGGAATGCGGCTGTGGCACTGAGTGAGCTGCCGGTTGACAGGATCAGGGCCCTGATCCGGGCGCAACTGGACCAGATCGCAGCAACACCCGCGATGCCCATGCTGCTGTTTTCCCGCGAACTGAATGTCGAGAACGCGGCCCTGCGCACGGCATTCCACGGGCGGCTGACCGCTTTCCATGGCCATCTTATGCGCGAAGTCGAGCTGGGCCAGCAGTCCCATACCCTGCGCGATGACGTTGCAGCGGCGGATGTGGCGGTCTTGCTGACTTCCCTGGTGCAGGGGGTGGCGATCCGCTGGTCACTGGGCGCGCGCGACTTTGGCCTGCAGGCCGAAGGGCTGCGCCTTCTGGATGTCCAGCTGCACCTGCTTGGGGTGGAAGGAGGCTGACCGATGCGGACCATCTGGATCATCGCGGTGGTGGCGACCCTGAGCATCGGTGCAGGAGCGATGTACCTGACCGAGCGTCCGTTGACGGTGGCGGTCGTGCAGCCCGAAACCGATGTGGCCCTTCGCATCTACGGGCTCGGAACCGTCGAGGCGAGGGTACTGGCGCGCGTAGGATTTGAGTCCAGCGGAACACTGATGTCGCTTACGGTCGATGCAGGTGACCGCGTGGCACAGGGGCAAGCGCTGGCCGCGCTGAATCAGGATGAGCAGGAGGCGCGGCTCGCGCGTGCCCAGGCCGCCGTGGCGGCGAACGCTGCCAATCAGGCCAAGGCCGAAGCGGCTGTCCTCCGCGCCACGGCAATCCTGGCGCAGCGCGAGGCGGCCAACCGCCGGCAGGCCGAGTTGACCCGACAGGAAGCCGCATCCATCCAGCGCGCGGAGGAGGCGCAGCGAGATGAAGACGTCGCTCGTGCTGACGTGAAAGTTGCCGAAGCGGAACTCGCCGTCATTCGCGCTCAAGGGCAGGATGCAGTCGCTGCCCTGCAACTTGAACAGACGCTGCTGGACCGTCACCGCTTGACCGCACCCTTTGATGCGCTGGTTGTGACACGCCTGGCCGAAACCGGGGCCGTGGTTCGGTCAGGCGATCCGATCTTTACCCTGATCGACCCCGATACGATTTGGATTCAGGCCTACATTGACGAAGAACGCGCTGGTCAGCTGGCCCTTGGCCAGCCCGGCACCATCCGTCTGCGGTCTCAGCCTGCCAGCGAATTCACAGGCACGATCACCCGCATCGGAGTGGAAAGCGACCGGGTGAATGAGGAACGCCGCGTCTGGCTGACCTGCTCGGATTGCCCGCAGCAAATGTTTCTGGGCGAACAAGCCGAGGTGCGCATCCTGACTGCCACACGCGCCACGGCCCTGATGGTGCCTGAAGTGGCGATTATCGGCTTCGACGGGTATCGCGGCACGGTCTGGATCGTCCAGGACAGTAGGCTTTCGCGCGCCGACCTGACATTCGGCGCGCGTGACGACCGGGGCCGGGTGGAAGTGACGGGCGGGTTGCCCGATGCTGCGCAGGTCGTGGCCGTCCCGCTGCAAGGCGTGGATGAAGGTCGGCCTGCCCGCATCGGAGCCGCGCCATGAACCTTGCCATCAAGGATATCCGCCACGGTCTCTTCCGCTTTGTCCTGACCTGTTTGGGACTTGGGCTTCTGATGACGGTCGTGCTGGCGATGATCGGCATCTACAACGGCCTTGTCGCCGATGCCCTGGCCGTCGTGAAGGCCCCTGCCGCTGATGTCTGGGTGGTCGAGGCTGGCACACAAGGCCCCTTTGCCGAAGCGTCAAGCATCCCGGCCACGACCCGGGACGCCGTGGCCCGCATGCCCGGAGTGGCCGAGGCCGGGGCCATCACTTACCAAACGATCGAGGCCAGCCATGCCGGCGGGACCTTGCGGCTCTATGTCATCGGCTTTGAACCCGGTCGTCCCGGCGGACCGCAGCGCATTACCGAAGGGCGGGGGCTGGGCAGAAGCCACTTTGAACTGCTGGCAGACCGCAAGACCGGTCTGGTGCCCGGAGAGACCATCCGGCTGGGACGCGACCGCTTTACCGTCGTGGGATTGGTCGAGGATGCGATGAACTCAGGCGGCGATCCGGCGGTCTATGTGACTTTGGCTGATGCACTGACGTTGCAGACGGCGATGGACCCGGCCGCTGCCCGGGTGCAGGCGGCCCGGGGCGATGGCGGCCTGCGCCCACCGACGGTGGCCGCCGTTGTTGCCCGGCTGCAGCCCGGTGCAGATGTGGCGCTTCTGACCGCGACAGTTCGGCAATGGAAACACCTCTCCGCCCTCAGCCAAGGTGAACAGGAGCAGCTTCTGCTTGCCTCGGTGGTGGACCGGGCGCGGCGCCAGATCGGTCTGTTCCTGGGGATCCTGCTGTCTGTCAGCGCCGTGGTGATTGCGCTCATCATCTACACAATGACCATGGAGAAGCTGAAGCAGATCGCTACCCTGAAGCTGATCGGCGCCCCGGATCGAACCATCGTGGGCCTGATCGTGCAACAGGCGCTGATCCTTGGCATCTCTGGCCTCGGGATCGGGCTGGCCCTGATCCTTCTGGTCAAGGACAGCTTTCCCCGCCGCGTTGTGCTTGAGCCGTTCAATGCGCTGGTGCTGACAGGCATCATCCTGATGGTCTGCCTTGTCGCCTCGGGTCTTGGCGTCCGCGCGGCGCTGAAGGTTGACCCTGCCACAGCGCTCGGGGGCTGACCCATGGCGCCGGGCGACATTCTGGTCGATGTGCGGGGCGTCGCCAAGCATTATGGCGAAGGCGAAACCCGTGTCGATGCCTTGCGGTCCGTGGATCTGCGGGTGCATGTCGGCGAAGTCATCGCGCTGCTGGGCCCGTCCGGTTCGGGCAAGACGACGCTGCTGAACGTGATCGGCTGCATTCTTGCCCCGACCGCGGGCCGGGTCGAACTGGATGGCGATGCGGTGTTCGACGGCAAATGGCTCCGCAGCGATCTGCGACGGCTGCGCCTGGACAAGATCGGCTTTATCTTTCAGGCGCACAACCTGTTGCCCTTCCTGACCGCCGAAGAGAACGTCTCGGTCGTGCTGGACCTTGCGGGCTGGACTGCCGAAAGAGGCCGAGCACGGACACGCGAACTGCTTGATTACCTTGAAGTCGGGCATCGGGCCAAGGTGAAGCCGGCCCTGCTTTCCGGGGGCGAAGCGCAACGCGTCGCCATTGCCCGCGCGCTGGCGAACCGCCCCCGGATCATCCTGGCCGATGAACCCACGGCTGCGTTGGACAGTAGTCGGGCGCAACTTGTGATGGACCTTCTGCGAAAGCTCGCCAGCGACCAGAAGGCCTGCATCATAGCCGTGACGCATGATGAAAAGATCTTCGACCGTTTCGACCGCCTGATCCACCTGCGCGATGGTCGTCTCGTGAACAGCTGAACCAAGGAGAAGGCCATGCCCGCCCGCAGAAAGCCCCTGACGGCCGTCGCCGTTGTCGCAATCGTCTTCGGTCTCCTGACCATCGTTTCTGGAGGCCGCGCCCTTTTTGGTGGCGCCGACATGGGGGCCGTCGTCCCGTTCGTTCTGTGGTTCAACTTCCTAGCAGGGTTTGCCTACATCATCGCGGGTCTGGGGCTTTGGTTTCGGACTGGCTGGGCATCCGGCCTTGCCATCGCCATCACCCTTGCGACCGGAGCGATCTTTGCGGTGTTTCTCTTGGAGGTCTGGCGCGGGACTGCATACGAGGCGCGGACGATGGGTGCGATGGCGCTGCGCCTGGCGATCTGGGTGGTGATCAGCGTCGTGGCGGCAAGGGATAATGCCAGTCGCGCATGACGGAAGGCAATCCTTTCACAGGGCACCATGCGGCCTGCCGCGATACTAGCAAGCAGGCGGCGTCACGTCTGACGGGACATCCCGTGCCCCCTCGCACTGACCCCAAGCGTCGCAATAGATCAACTGCTCCAGCGGCAGGCGGCTTGCCCAACCCTTAGCCGCCAATTCGGGCTGGTCGTAAAGCTCCTCGACGTAGCCGAGGCAAAGCCAGGCCACGGGAACAACGCTTTCGGGCAGGCCAAGGATCTCGCTTAACGCGCCCGACCCCCAGATAGAAGAGATCTCAGGAGAAAACGGACGAAAATACTGGCGTTTTCCGCCCGGCTCATTGGGCCGCATGGTCGAGCCGACGCTCGATGAGCTGACCGCAGGGCACCGCGCAGCCGCCATTGCACGGCGCGAGGGGGATGAGTTGACGGCAGACACGCTGGAGCGCTTGCTGACAAAGGTGCAGGCCATGTTCCGCGAGGATCGCCGCCGGAAGATCGCCGCTGACCTTGAAGCGCAACTGATGGCCGATGGTGTTGCCTTTCGACCTGGACCGCGTGAAAGAATCCCTTCTGAGATTCTCTCCGCACTTCGGGAGGCAATTCTTGCAGGGGTCATGGTCTCCGCCGACCACCGCGCTCGTGGCACCGCAAAACTCTCACGAAATACCCGGCTCGGCCCGATTGCGATGCTATTTGGTCAGGGGCGCCAATACTTGTTGGCCTGGAGTGAATATCAGGACGATCTGCGTCTGTTTGCACTGGCTGGTTTCGAACGGATTTCTTTGGAGCCCGATGTCTACGAACGCCCCAAAGAGTTCGATCTGCAGGAGTGGTTGTCCGAAAGCTTCGGCGTCTGGCGCGAGGAACCGCAGGACGTCGTCTGGCGCTTTCTGCCTGAGGTCGCCGATGAAGCTGCTGGATATGTGTTCCATCCGAAACAGAAGACCGAGCGTCTGGAAGACGGATCACTGATGGTCCGTTTCCGCGCTGGAGGCCGTCAGGAAATGGAATGGTATTTGGTGAGGTGGGGCGATCAGGTTGAGGCGCAGTTCTTGGCAGCTTCTGGTGACCCAGTTTCTGATACGACCGAAAGTGACGCACCCCAAGAGTAACTTGAGCTCGAATCAACAAAGAAAGTACAGGGCCTTTTTTAGAATGTCTCGCTCCTCCGACACGCGCGCCAGCTCGCGCTTCAGCCGACGGATCTCGACATCCTTATCGGTCTCGCCAGTGGCCGCCTTCGCGAACTTGCGCTTCCACGCATGGAGCGAATGCAGGCTGACCCCGAGCCGCTCCGAAACCTCCTTGATCGGGTAGCCCCGCTCCGTGATCTGCGCGACCGCGTCACGCTTGAACTCGTCCGTGAAATTGCCTGCGCCCATCATGGCCTCCTTGCCTCAAAGTTAGCGAAGAAGACGTCCAGGAAACATGGGGCTATTCACGTCGATCCACAGGTAAGGCAACTCGCCTTCGAGGGTGCGGTTAAGGAAGGCCTTCACCTTGCCGTCGATCTCTTCGCAGAGCCGCGACACCTGGCTCTTGCTGATCCCCGACATGCCCATAAGGTATCACGGCGAGTGATCAATCGATGCCATAAACTCGACCTCAATCTTGAATTCCGGCCGCGAGAATCCTGACACGATCAAAAGTGTGGACGCCGCCGGCATGGTTTGTGTCCCGAGGAAATCGTCGCGGGCGGACATGTAGACCGGAAGATCGGCACGATCCGTCAACCAGGCGGTCATGTGACAGATATTGCGAGGTTCCATCCCTGCCTCTGTCAAAATGGCACGGATATTGGCGAAGATGATCGCAAGTTGCAGAGCGGTCGTCGTGGGTATCTGTCCGTCTGCGGCAATGCCCAATTGGCCGGAAGACCGGAGGATATTCGACGCGCCCGGCACCAACACCGCATGGGAGTATCGCGCAAGGGGCGGGTGTATCCTGGGAGGGTTCAAGGTTCTGTGCGGCATGGGTCCTCTGTGCCAAACTATCGGCAGTCCTTGCCGGAAGCGCGCAAGAAATTCCGGGCTCACGACCACGTTTTCCTTTTGAACCGTGACGCCGCATTTTCCCTATCATGCGGCTGTGGCTTACAGCCCGTCAGACAAACCCTCAGGAAGCCCCCCATGCCCGCACGGAAATTGGTCCTCGTTCGACACGGTGACGATCCACCGGATGACCGGGTGGTCAGCTTTGCCGTCATGAATGGCTTTGACCCTGTGCTTCTGCGCCCCTTCAAGGGGGATGTGCTGCCGACGCTTGATGCAAGCATCGCGGGTTCGGTGATCTATGGCGGCCCGTTCAGCGTGTTCGAGGAGGACCGCCACCCGTTCTTGCGGGCCGAGGCGGACTGGATCAGGGCCTGCATGGCAAATGCCGTGCCGCTTCTCGGGATATGCCAGGGGGCGCAACAGATCGCGCGTGTCATGGGGGCAGAGGTTGGCCCACCCGCAAGCGGGCTGCATGAATTCGGCTATTACCCTGTCTCGCCCACGGAAGAGGGGCGCGACCTGCTGCCCGAAACGCTTTACATGACGCAGGCACATTACCACACCTTCGCCATCCCTGACGGCGCGGTGCATCTGGCCACAAGCCCGCTTTACCCGAACCAGGCCTTCAGGATCGGCGACAGGACCTTTGGCTTTCAGTTCCATCCCGAATGCACGATCGAGGGATTTCGCCGGTGGCAGTCAACGCCCTGGGCGGCCTATGGCAAGCCTGGGGCGCAGACACGGGCGGAACAGGACGCGCTGATGCTGGACCACGATGCAAGGCAGGCCGAATGGTTCTATGCCTTCCTCGCAAGGCTTTTTGGGTCAAACTGAATGCTGGGTCTTTCCGAAAGCAACCCGCGTGCATTCGGGATCATGGTCACGTTTGCCGGCGTTGCCGTTTTTGTGCCGGATGCATTGGTAATGCGGCTGGTTGGGGGTGACATGCTGGCACTTGCCTTCTGGCGTGGGCTGTTGGCGGGCATCGTCCTGCTTGTCGGCAATGCCCTGCTGGTCCCCAACAGCCTGCCGGCCAAAGGGGAGTGGTTTGATGGGACCGGGATGACCGTCATCTTGCTGAATGCGGCGGGCGTGCTGAGTTGGTGTTCGGCGATGGAATACACCTCGGTCGCCAATGCCCTGCTGGTATTGGCCAGCGCCCCCTTCATCGCGGCCGTTCTGTCATGGCTGTTTCTGCGGGAAGGCATCGACCGCACAACCGCTGTAGCGATCGGATTCGTGTCCCTTGGCGTGATCGTCATCGCCTCGGGCAGTCTGGGTCAGGGGAGGTTGATCGGCGACCTGTTCGCCCTGATCAACGCAATCACCATCGCCGCCTATTACGTGACCCTGCGAAAGGCAGGCAGGCGGAACATGCTGCCGCATCTGGCGCTCGGCTCGATGCTCGGGGGCGTGCTGGCACTGCCTTTCGCCGACTTCGTCCCTGTCGATACGGCGACCCTTCTTCTGATCCTTCTGTCGGGGGCGGTGATCGTTCCGCTGGCGGCGGGGCTGCTGTTGCTTGGGCCGCGCTATCTTGCCGCGCCTGAAGTGTCGATGATCACGCTGCTGGAACTTATCCTCGGCCCGCTTCTTGTCTGGGTCGTGCTGGGCGAGCATCCGGGCCAGCGCACCTTGCTGGGCGGTGCCATCATCATCATGGCGGTGTTGTTCCATGCCATGCGCCGTCTGAACCGTGCCGGGGTGACGGCCTGATGCGGCTTCTTTTCGTCCACGCGCATCCCGTGCCGGAAAGCTTTAACCGCGCCCTTTGCGATCTGGCTGTGGAAACCGCAAAGGCGAATGGGCATGAGGTCAGGCTGATCGACCTCCATGCCGAGGGATTCAATCCCGTGATGAACGCGGATGAACGGCGGCACTATCACGATGACGGTCCTTGCCCCTCTGACGTGGCCCCGCATATCGACCTGTTGCGCTGGTCCGAGGGCATCATCTTCGTCTATCCGACATGGTGGTATTCGCAGCCCGCCATCCTGAAGGGATGGATGGACCGTGTCTGGCGACCCGGTGTCACCTTTACCATCCCAACGGTTGACGCGCCCATGCGCCCTGCCCTGACCAATGTCCGCTTGATCGGCGTCATCACCACCTTTGGATCGCCTTGGTGGTTCTGGACATTCCTGATGGGGGTGCCGGGACGCAGGATCATCCTGCGCGGCCTTCGTTTCTGCACGGCGCCGCGCACGCGGACCTTCTGGCTGGGACTGCACGAGATGGACACCCAGACCGATGCCAACCGCAGGCGCTTTGTTGATCGGGTGCGCGCGCGCATCGCGCGCATCCCCCTGTGACGGAGGAGCGATGCCTTATGCAGGCCCCTGGGGCGATCTGACGGCCCGTGAATTCGCCGCGCTTGACCGTGGATCGGCGGTGGCGATCCTTCCCATCGGCGCTGTCGAACAGCACGGACCCCATCTTGCGATGTCCGTGGACCATGATCTGGTGGGGGCCGTCCTTGCACGAGCCATGCCCCTGCTGGCTGATCGTGTCACGGCCCTTGCCCTTCCCGCGCTTCCCATAGGCAAGAGCAACGAACACCTTGCCGTTCACGGCACCCTTTCGCTTTCGTCGGATACGCTGTCGCGGCTTCTGTCCGACATTGGCCGATCCGTCGCCCTTGCCGGGGTTGGCAGATTGCTGATCCTGAACGGCCACGGCGGCAACCGCGCCATTCTGGAGATTGCCGTGCGCGACATCCGCGAGAGATTCGGCCTTGTGACGGCGCATGTCGCCTGGGACGATCTGGCCGAGACGGAAGCCATCGTCGGCAGGGACGAGGCCCGGAACGGCCTGCATGGCGGCGATGTCGAGACGTCGGCGATGCTGGCCGCCTTTCCCACCAAGGTCAGGATGCCGTTTGCCGAAGATTTCACCTCCGCGCATCGGAAATGGCAGGTGGACCATCCCGACCTCGGGCTTGGCAACGCGCCGATGCGCCCCGGCTGGCTGATCGGCGATCTCAATCCGCAAGGCGCGATCGGCAATGCGGCTGCTGCGACCGCCGAGAAAGGCGAGGCGCTGCTTGGCACCGCCGCGGCACGACTTGCCGAACTGATCGTGGCCTTCGCCGCGTTCCGTCCGTGACAGCCATGTTCCATCTGCTGAGGAACGTCGCCTGTCCCGAAAGTCTGCTTTCCTCGCCTGATCGTTTCGGGGGGGAGCGACGTGATGGTCTGCGGCATGGCGATCTTCTGATCCACGATGACCGCCTTCTCGGGTTCACCCGGTCGCATCCGGCCGAGGCGCGCATCCTTTCCTGTGATGGCCGGATGGTCCTTCCCCCGCTGATCGAACCGCACCTCCATCTTGACAAGGCCTACACGATCCACCGTCTGCCCGATTTCGGCGGCGACCTGCTTTCGGCGATCAACGCGCAAGAGGCCGACAAGGCGAACTGGACGGATGGCGACCTGCGCCTGCGCGCGGAGCGGGCCATGCAGGAATTGCTGGCCGCCGGTGTCGGCCTTGCCCGCAGTCATGTGGACTGGGGCCATGGCGCGGACCCGACGCGCGTTCCCCGCGCCTGGGACATCCTGTCCGAAGTGGCGCAGGATTGGCGCGGCCGCGTCGATCTTCAGCTTTCCTGCCTGCCTGCGATCGACATCCTCGCCGATCCTGATGCAGGCCCCCGGATCGCGGCACGGATGGCGCAATCGGGGGGTGTTCTTGGCGCTTGGTGCCTTGGCCACGATCGGCGGGCAGAGGGATTTGCCGCGGCTTTCCGTCTTGCCGAAGAGTTCGGACTGAACCTTGATTTCCATGTTGACGAAGGTCAGGGCCGAGACCTTGACGGTCTTCGGCTTATTGCCGACATGGCGCTGCGAACCGGGTTCAAGGGATCGGTTCTTTGTGGCCATGCCGTCAGCCTGATGGACATGGACGGCGACGCGCTATCGCGTCTGCTGGATGCGATGGCGCGGGCCGGCATCGCGCTTTGCGCCCTGCCGACGACAAACCTGTTTCTGCAATCGCGCGGCACAGGCACGCCAGACCGCCGCGGGATCACCCGCCTGATAGAGGCCGCAGAGGTCGGCGTGCAGACCTGCCTCGGGACCGACAACGTGCAGGATGCCTTCTTCCCGCTGGGACGTCACGATCCCTTGGCCACGCTTTCGGCGGCGGTCCCGGCCCTGCATCTGACTGCCCCGCTTGCCGCCCATCTTCCCCTTGTCTCGACCCGAGCTGCCGCCGCCATGGGTGCGCGGCCTGCCCATATCGACCAGCTACCGGCCTCGGCGCTCTGGCTGGCCGAGGCGCGCACCGTGCCGGAACTCCTGTCCTACCTGCCGCATCGTGTTCCGCTGCGGGACATCATCGCCGCCCCTGCCGGATGACGCAGAAATCCTTTGGATCACGGCCTTGTTTTGCTTGCGTGTGTCGGGGTCGGCCGCACCCTAGGCTTGCCGGAATTGATCCTATGGGCAGGCATGGCCATGACCAGCATTTCCGGCAAGACATCCCTCGATTGGGAAGGCATTGCCTTGGCCCTTTCCCCGGTCGGGTTGATCGAAGAACCGGTGCTGGTCAAGAAGCGGAGCCGTGATTTCTTTTGGTATTCCCCCATCCTTGACCGCAAGCTGAAGGGCTGTTTCGGGGATCTGGTGGCGCAGCCCGCGACGGTGGCCGAACTCAGGCATTGCCTTTCCGTCGCCGCCGCCCATCGCATTCCCCTGACCGTGCGTGGCGGTGGCACCGGCAATTACGGCCAGTCCGTGCCGCTTGAAGGCGGCCTCATCCTTGAAACCACGCGGTTGAACCGGGTCATCGAGATTGGGCCGGATTTCGTCCGGGTGGAGGCCGGTTGCAACATCCTTGCCCTGAACGACGCGCTAAAGGCGCGGGGGCGCGAACTGCCGGTCTTCCCCTCAACCCAGGACATCGCCACGATCGGCGGCTTCATCTCTGGCGGGTCGGCAGGCATCGGCACTGTCAGCCACGGAATGTTGCGGGATGCCGGAAACATCCTTGAAATCCGCGTGCTGTCCGTCGAGCCCGAACCAAGGGAAGAGGTGTTCCGCGGCGATGCCATCAACCTGATCCATCATGCCTGGGGCATCAATGGCGTCATCACGGAACTGACGCTGCGGACCGTGCCGACCGAAGACTGGATCGGCTGCATCGTCACCTTCGACAGCTATCCTGACTGTCACGGCGCGGCGATCAACCTTGCTACGTCGGAAACCATCCGCCGCAAACTCTGTTCGACGCTGGATGCCCGCATCGGAACCTATTTCGACCGACTGAAAGGCATCGTGCCGCCGGATCGCGCGATGCTTGTCACGCTGATCCCCAGGGGCCAGATGGACGATTTCCGCGCCCTCGTCGCAGCCCATGGCGGCAGTCTTGATCTTGCGATGGACGAAGCCGAACGCATCGCCCGCAAGCTGCCGCATGTCTTTGAATTCTCCTACAACCACACCACGCTTCAGGCGTTGAAGTCGGATCGCAAGGTGACCTACCTGCAGATCCTTTTCCCGGCCCCCGTGAACGTGGCCAAGGTCGTCGAACTGCGGGCTGTGCTGGGCGAGGACGTGTTCATGCATCACGAATTCGCCCGGATGGGGGGCAAGGTTGTCTCTTTTGACCTGCCCTTGGTGAAATACACCACCGACGAACGGCTTTACGAGATCATGTCGATCTACGAGGCGCATGGCTGCCCTGCCTCGGACCCCCATTCCTGCATCATCGAGGAGGGTGGGATGAAGAAGGCCGATTACCGCCATCTGGCGTGGAAGAAGAGGCTTGATCCGCTCGGCCTGCTGAACAGCCCGAAATCCCGCGAATGGGCGCGCGTCCGCGACATGACACCCGAAGCCATCGAAGCCCTGCATCAACCCTGACCAAAGGGTGGCCAAACCGCCCGTCCAACAAGGAGACCTGCCATGATCCACACCGACCGAAACGGCAAGCCGCTACCCGGCCATCTGGAAAGCGCGGCACGGACGGCGGGCCGCGATCCCGTCAGCCGCCGCGAATTCCTTGCCATCGCCACGGCCTTCGGGGCCACGACGGCGACGGCCTATGCGATGCTGGGCCTGCCCGCCCCCGCCGCCGCGCAGGAAACGCCGGTCAGTGGCGGCACCCTGCGCGTTGGCATGCAGGTGATGGAACTGAAGGACCCCCGCACCGCCGACTGGTCGCAGATCGCCAATCTGGAACGGCAATTCCTGGAGCCGCTGGTCAAGTACACCTCGGACTTCACCTTCGAAGGCAAGCTTCTGGAAAGCTGGGAGGTGAATGCCGATGCCACGCAATATACCCTTCGCCTGCGCCCTGGCGTGACCTGGACCAATGGCGATGCCTTCAACGCAGATGACGTGGTTTTCAACCTTACCCGCTGGTGCGATCGCGGGGCCGAGGGCAATTCGATGGCCTCGCGCTTCTCTGCCCTGATCGACGAGACGACCGGCAAGGCGCGCGACGGGGCCATCGTCAAGGTCGATGACCTGACCGTGCAGTTGAACCTGTCGGCGCCCGACATCGCCATCATCCCGAACATGGCAGATTACCCGGCCCTGATCGTGCATCGCAGCTATGAAGAGACGGGATCGAACCTTGCCGCCAATCCCATCGGCACCGGCCCGTTCGAGTTGGAAAGCCATGCCGTCGGTTCGGCGGCGCGTCTGGTGCGGCGCACGAATGGCGCCTGGTGGGGAGGCGAGGTCTATCTGGATGCCATCGAATTCACCGATCTGGGCAACGATCCCACGGTCGAGGTGAACGCATGGGCGGCGGGTGACATCGACCTCAACCAGCAGTCCAGCGAGAATTTCATCGACCAACTTGACGCTCTCGGCCTGATCCGCAACGAAATCGCGACGGCGAATACTATCGTGGCGCGGATGAACGTCCAGCAGGAACCCTACACCGACAAGCGCGTGCGGCAGGCCATCCAGGCGGCCGTCGACAATGCCATCGTGCTGGAACTGGGCATTTCAGGTCGCGGATCGGTGGCCGAGAACCACCATGTCAGCCCGATCCATCCCGAATATGCCGAACTGCCGAAACAGTCCCGCGATCCGGAACGCGCCAAGGCCCTGCTGGCAGAGGCGGGTATGTCGGACTATGAATTCGACCTGATCTCGATTGATCAGGACTATCATCAGGCCAGTTGCGATGCCATCGCCGCGCAGGTGCGTGACGCAGGCATCAACATCAAGCGCACCGTCATGCCGGGTGCCACGTTCTGGAACGACTGGACGAAATACCCCTTCTCGATGACCAACTGGAACATGCGTCCCCTGGGCGTGCAGGTTCTGGCACTTGCCTATCGGTCGGGCGAGGCATGGAACGAAAGCGCCTATTCCAACCCCGAATTTGACGCCAAGCTGGCACAGGCCCTTGCCACGGCCGATGTGGAGGCACGCCGCACCATCATGGCGGAGCTTCAGGCGATGCTGCAGGATGACGGCATCCTGATCCAGCCCTTCTGGCAGAACGTCTATTCGCACAACACGCCACGCGTTAAGGGCTATCGTGTGCATCAGACCTTCGAGATGGATCTGGGCAAGGTCTGGCTGGAAGGCTGAGTTCTGGCGGAACCAGCAAAGAGAAAGGGCCGGGTTCCCGGCCCCTTCGCCTTATCTGAAGCAGACGGTTCAGAGACGGAGGCGCCGCCCTTCGGGATCGAAGGCAGGACCGGACAGAACGATCGCCCGATGCGTGCGGCCAAGAACCATGACCGACAGCTCTGCTCCTGCCGCGATGTCGGGGCGCAGATAGGCCAGCGCAAGGGACTGTCGCACGTGATAGCCATAGGCCCCTGACGTGACCTTGCCCGCAGGCTTTCCCGCCGTGTCGAAGATCGGCTCGTTTCCGGTGGCATCGGCGGTCGTGGCGTCGATGGCGATGATCCGCAGCACCTCGCGCGGGGGGTGGGCCGCGATGGCGGCATAGGCTGCCTTGTGCAGGAAATCCTTGTCCATGCGGATCAGCCCGGCCAGCCCTGTTTCCTGCGGCCAGTATTCGGGCGAATACTCCCGCCCCCAGCTGCCATAGCCCTTTTCCACCCGCAGGCTCATCAGGGCGCGGCTGCCCACGGGGCCTGCGCCAAGGGGCGCACCCGCCGCCAGCAGCGCCTCGTAAAGCGAGGGCTGATCGGTTTCGGCGCAGTGCAGTTCCCACCCCAGATCGCCGGTAAAGGACAGGCGCAGGGCAATGCAGTCGATCCCCGCAACGGTGATGCGGGCGGCACGGGCAAAGGGGAAGGCCGCGTTGGACAGGTCGGCCTTGGTCAGGGGTTGCAGCAGGTCGCGCGCCCGCGGGCCTGCCACGTTGAAGCCTGCCATCGCCTCGGTCACGCTGTGCCATTGCGTCCCGGCGGGCAGGGGCAGGGCATCGAAGAAGCGGCGGTGGTAGCGTTCGGCCATGCCGGAGCCGACCATGAAGAAATCGTCCTCGGCAAGACAGGTGACGGTGAAATCCCCCGCGATCCCGCCGCGCTTGCCGATCAGGGGGGCAAGGCAACTGCGCCCTGGCACGGACGGGATACGGTTGGCCAGCAGCGCGTCAAGCCAGTCGCGCGCGCCGGGGCCTGTGATGCGGTAGCGCGCGAAATTCGAGATGTCGATGAGCCCCGCCCGGTCGCGCAGCATCCGCGCCTCGCGCCCGACGGGTTCCCACCAGTTCTGCCGTTCGAAGCCAACCGTTTCCTCCTGCGGTTCACCTTCGGCGGCGAACCACAGCGGATGTTCCCACCCATAGTTCAGCCCGAACACCGCCCCCATGGCCTTTTGACGCCCGTAGACAGGGCGCGTGCGGACGGGACGCCCAGCCGCGCGTTCCTCGTTCGGGAAGTGGATCTTGAAGCGGTTGGCATATTGGTCGCGCACCCGCGCCTTGGTGAAATCGCGCCCCGCCCACGCGCCAAAGCGGGCGAGATCCCAGCCGAACATGTCAAGCTTCGGTTCGCCCTCGACGATCCATTCCGCAGAGAGGAGGCCCAGTCCCCCGGATTGCGAAAAGCCGGGGATGATCCCGTTGCAGCAGAAATAGTTACGCAGTTCCGGCACAGGGCCGAAAAGGGCCGAGGAATCGGGTGACCAGATCATCGGGCCGTTGATGACGCGCTTGATCCCCGCCGTGCCGACCGCGGGAACGCGCGCGATGGCGCGCATCATATTGGGTTCGATCCGGTCCAGATCGTCGGCGAAGAGTTCATGGCCAAAGCCGGCGGGTGTAGCCTCCTCGGCCCAGAAGCGCATGTCGCGCTCATAGGCGCCAACCAGCAGGCCCTTTCCCTCTTGCCGCAGGTAGTATTCCCCATCACGATCCGCCACCGAAGGAAGGCGTCGGTCCATTGCGGCGATCTCGGCGATGGTTTCGGTGACGAAATACTGATGTTCCGTCGGCATCAGCGGGAGTTCGATCCCCGCCATCCGCGCCACCTCGCGCGCCCAGAGGCCGGCGGCATTGACCACCCATTGGGTGTGGATGTCGCCCATCGGGGTTTCCACGATCCACGATCCGTCAGGTTGCGTCCGCGTGGCCGTGACCGGGCAGTTGCGGTGGATCTGCGCCCCCCGCGCCCGCGCCCCCGCTGCATAGGCCATCGTCACGCCCGAAGGATCGACATTGCCGCCCTGCGGTTCGAACATGATGCAGCGGATGCCGTCGAAATCCACAAGGGGATGCAGCCGCTCGGCCTCGTCCCGCGTCACTTCGTGGAAATTCATCCCGTAATAGCGGGCCTTGGCGGCCTGAAGCCGCAACTGATGCTCGCGCTCCTCGGTCTGGGCGAGGTAGAGGCTTCCGGGTTGGAAGATGCCGCAGCCCTGCCCTGTCTCGGCCTCCAGTTCCTTGTAAAGGCCCATCGTATAATGCTGCAGGCGGCTGATATTGGTGCTGTCATGCAGACCGTGGATATTCGCCGCCGCGTGCCAGGTCGAGCCGGAGGTCAGTTCGGAGCGTTCCAGCAGGACGACATCGGTCCAGCCCAGCTTTGTCAGGTGGTAAAGGATCGAACAGCCGACCAGCCCGCCGCCGATAACCACCGCCTGCGCGTGGGATTTCAGTTTCTGCTCAGGGCTCGTCATGTCCGATCTCTTCCCGCCGTCTGGCGACATAGGCTTCAAGTTCTTCGCGCCGCGATGCTTCCATCGCCGGTTCCTCGTATTCGGCAAGCGCCTGTTGCCACAGGTCGGTCGCACGTTGTGCGGCATCCTTGGCACCTGCAATGGCCCAGTTCTCGTAACTGCGCCAATCGGACAGCATCGGGGTGTAGAAGGCCCGTTCATAGCGCGCCATGGTATGGGCCGAGCCGAAGAAATGCCCCCCCGCAGGCACGTCGCGGATGGCGTCGAACCCAAGCTCGTCGGAGTCCCATTTCACGGGGCGCAGGAATTCCACCATGTTTTGCAGGATCTCGACGTCGAGGATCAGCTTCTCGTAGCTGGCCGTCAGCCCGCCTTCGAGCCATCCGGCCGCGTGGTAGATGAGATTGGCCCCCCCCATCACCGCACCCCATGTCGCCATCGCCGTCTCATAGGCGGCCTGAAGATCGACGGCATTCGACGCATTGGCATTCGATGTTCGGTACGGCAGGCCATAGCGCCGCGCCAACTGCCCTGCGATGACATTTGCCTTTGCGTTTTCAGGCGTGCCGAAGGCGGGAGCGCCAGAGCGCATGTCCACGTTCGAGGTAAAGGCGCCATACATTACCGGTGCGCCGGGGCGGACGAGTTGGGTCAGGACCACACCGAACAGCGCCTCGGCGTTCTGCTGGGCCATCGCGGCGGGCAGGCTGACCGGCGTCATGGCGCCCATCAGGGTGAAAGGCGTGATCGTCACAGGCTGCCCGTGTTCCGCCATGGCGATCAGCCCGTCGCCCATCGCATCATCCAACAGCCGGGGCGAGTTGACGCTGATGATCGTGGTGACACCCGGTTCCTGCGCCATCTCTTCCAGCGTCGCGCCACGGGCGATGGCCATCATGCGGATGCCGTCCATGGCGCGCCCGCGCCCGATGGCGGTGCAATGGAAGGACAGTTCCGACAGGGTGAGATTGGCGAAATACGTATCAAGATGGCGGTTGTTGGCAGGCAGTTCCTGCGGGGCCGTCACCTGATTGCCGATCATGTGGATGACGTTGAAATGCTGCGCCAGCCGGATGAAGTTGCAGTAATCCTCGAGGTTGCCAGACCTGCGCCCCTTGATGCGGTCATGCACGTTGGGTGGTCCCGCGACCAGCCCGAACACCAGGTCCCTGCCGCCCAGATGAACACGCCGCGCCGGGTTGCGGGGGGTCAGGGAAAAGCTGCGCGGCACCGTAGCCAGCGCGTGATCGACGATGTCCTGATCCAGCCGCACGATCCCTTCGGCGTCCACATCGGCCCCGGCCCGTCGCATCAGGCCGCGGACATTCTCGCCCATGACCTTTATCCCCAGCTCCTTCAGGATGCGGATCGACGTGTCGTGCAAATCCTCCATCTGTTCGGCCGACAGCATCGCGAGGGGATCATAGGGGTTGGTCACCCGTTCCCACGACAGTTGCGGTATCACAGACCCTGCCGCGCCCCGCCGCCCGCGCCTTGCATCACGCATCGTTCTTCCTTTGGAAATCCGTTCAGGGCAAAGACCCAGCCTGCCTGCTGGCAATGAGCATAGGCGACAGAAAGCATCGGTTCACGAAAACGAAACGCGGTGCTGGACCCAAAATATTCTTGGTTGTCCACCATGGCCGAAGGGCCAGCCCTTGGTTATCCTGCCGTGGAGGGATACTGCCATGAAATCACTGCCACCCCTGAACTATATCCGCTCCTTCGAGGCGTCGGCCCGCCACCTTAGTTTTACCAAGGCCGCCGAAGAATTGGGTCTGACGCAGGCGGCGGTATCCGGCCATGTCCGTGCGCTGGAACAGTATATTGGCCGACCGCTGTTTTATCGCGCGCCGCGCAGCCTGAACCTTACCGAGGTGGCTGCATCCTACCTGCCAACGCTCCGACAGGCCTTGAACCAGATCGAGGTGGCAACCGCGCAGATCCTGACCGTCCCGCATCGACAGGAGGTGACGCTCGCCTGTCCCGCCTCTCTTGCGACCAATTGGCTGCCACAACGCTTGCACCGCTTCTCGGAGGAAAATCCCGAAGTGAATGTCACGGTCCATGCGACCATCTGGTCGGAAACAAGCGACCAGATTGCCGACCTCAGGATCACCCCACGCCACCATAGCCAGCCACTCGTGGGTCACAGCCTGGGTGAGGAATGTCTGGTCATGGTTTGCGCCCCCAGCCTCACGGAAGGCGAAGACGGCATCCGGACACCGAATGACATCCAACGCTTCGGTCTGATCCATGTGCTGGGTCGCCAAGAGCATTGGGCAGCCTTTGCCCTTCATCACCGCCTCTGTGATCTTCCGCTGGGCAAAGGGCTACGCACGGACAGTTCCAACGTCGCGCTGGAGATGGCCGTTGCCGGACTGGGCTGCGCAATCACGCTTGTCTCCCTGGCTGAGATCCACCTGCAAAGAGGAACCCTTGTGGCGCCGTTTCCCGAGCGTCTGCCAAGCGGATGGGGATATGATCTACATCCGGGGGAATTGAACCCCAGCCGTGCCTCGGAAAGGCTGATGAGTTTCCTGCTGGCGGATAGGTTTCGCCCCGATGGCGTGAAATGAAATCACGCCGCATTGCCCGCAGCAGCATGGCATGGTCGAGCGCGTGATCCGAACGACGCCAGTGGAGGAGCAAGTCGCTTGCTCTCAGGCGTATGCGGCTTGCCCGCCATTTTCATCCCCTTTTGAGTTGGGCACCGCCATGCGCGATCCCTGACAGTGTGCCACAGAGCCACCGCACTGTCCCGCCATGTCGAACGGCCCGAACCAGCTAATGCAACAGGCCCTTCTGAATGGCGGGCAGCACGCAACGAGTAAGAACATCCAAGCGCGTTTTACCGGAGTGATGCTGCCAAAGGCTTTTGGCAACTAAATGAAGACCAAGACCTGACCATCGTGCTCTCGCACGGGATAAGTCCGCAAATCGACACAGGCAGGAAGCTTACGCGATTCACCTGTGCGATAGTCGAATGTGCCGAAATGCCTCGGACACTCAATGATGTCGCCATCCACAAGACCGCCCGAAAGATGGATCCTTTCATGCGAGCAATGGCCATCCATGGCGAAGAATTCCCCTTCCGCCGACCGGATGATCACGAAGGTTCTGCCGTCGAAGTCGAAACGCATCACGTCTTCAAGGGGGATGTCATCGACGCGGCAGGCCGGAACCCACTGCCCGGCCTGTTCCCCGGCGCTTCCTGCATTCATGTCTCTGTCCTTTCATTGACGCTGTTTCAGCGCACCAGCTTCTTTGCGCGGATGCGCCGATACATGGCTTCGTCCGCCTCGGGAGAGCCGTCATGCGCCGTGCCGAACCATTCATCGAGCGGGATACGGCGTTCCCCGTAATTCACCTCGAAATACTTGTGGTGCAGGTAGTGGTAGAAATTGTCGGTGTTTATGGCCGCCTCGTCCGAGGTCACGATCCGGTCGAAGCCGACATGGGACTTCGCCGGAGACAGACCGGCATGCATGAGCTGGAACATCGCATGGAGGGGATGAAGCGGGACGATGAAATGGATCAGCACGCCCGAGAAGTAGAAGAGATGTTCCAGCGTCGACATCGACATGCCCGACCAGGGGCCGGGATTGACGTTCTTGTGATGCACCTTGTGGACGAGATGATAGAGCGGCCCGACATGGATCAGCCGGTGGATCAGGTAGAAGTGCAGCTCGCGCCAGGCGGGCATCAGGATCAGCGCCGCGACGAACCACAGGGGATGCGTGGCAAAGGACAGGAAGGGAACAAGGTTGTTCGCGTAAAGCCACCACATCACGCATTCGAAGGCCGTCCAGACAGGAACGCCGCTGCAAAATGTCCAGAAGATGTTTTCGGCATTCTGGCTTCCGAAGAGGAAGGTCGGATTGTCACTGTCCGGCCATTTCGCGTTGTACTTGAAATTCGTATCCTGCCGGCGCTGGACATAGAGGATCAGGTGGAACCCGCCGTAGAAGAGCAAGGTCCATCCGGCATTGCGCAGAAGGATGGCCAGCATCCAGCCGATCTCGAAGCTTTGCATCCGGGCGAGATCCGGCGTCAGGAACATCCAGGACAGGAGGGCCACGGCGAAATAGGCAAGGTTCCACGGCCAGAGATAGCCGGGCAGCCACTTCAGGAACTTGATGGGCTGGAAGGGCCAGACAAAGATCGGAGCCCGCTGCGGGCGCTTGTTCGGTGTCCAGTGGCCCCGCTTGTCCCGGGTGCCGAAATCGCTGTCTTTCATCGGTTGTCTCATCATCTGCTGGGCCACGCCCGGATGGGATGCGGCGGGTTCGGGAAAGGGATCCGCGGCCCCTTGCCGATCCCGCGCCGGGGCCGCGCGGGACGGGCCTTTCGGGCGGGGACGGTCTGATCGGGGCCTTTGGCCGGGGGCGGGGTCAATAGGCCCCCTTGCCCTCGGCCCCGGCCATGATCGCGGGGCCTGCGCTGGTGCCGATCAGATCCGCACCGGCGGCAAGGATCGCGCGGGCATCGGCAGCCGTGCGGATGCCGCCCGATGCCTTGACCCTGGCCCGCCGCGCCGTCTGCCGCAGGAATGTGACGATCTCCACCGTGGCCTTGCCGCCCTCGCCCCAACCGGAGGAGTTCTTGACATAGGCCACACCGGCGGCTTCTGCCGATTGCACGGCCTGTTCCCAATGCTGCCGGGGCAAGGCGCCAAGTTCGAGCATGATCTTCAGGGGAACGGTCCCCGCCGCCTGCACGAGGCTTGCAACCTCGTCTTCGAAGGCCGCGCCATCGCCAGAGGCCAGAAAGCCGATATTGGCCATGAAATCCACCTCCTGCGCGCCTTCCGAAAGGATGTCGCGCAGTTCGGCACGCTTGCTGCGGGTCAGGCTGCCACCCATCGGATAGGCCATGGCCGAACAGACCTTGACGGAGGCAGAGGCCAGTCGCGTCCGGCAGAAGCCGATCCAGCAGGGCTGCACCATCACCCCGTCAAAGCCGTGTTCCAGGGCCTGATCGCACAAGAGCGCGATGTCATCGCGCGTTGCGGCCGGAGAGACATTGGTGTGCTGAACTCTGGCTGCGATGGTCTTCAGATCTGGAAGGTCGTCCAACATGCGTTCACTCCTTTGTGCTGGGCCTCTGCACGGGCCGCCGGGGTGGCGGCGCCTGCGCAGGGCCGATTGATCAATGGCCAAGCCGACGGCCGAATTCCTCGATGATCCCGTCGGGCAAGGGCACGACTTCCGCCGCCGACGGATAGGCGGCGCCCGCGACATCCGATCGGAAGGCGCGGAACGCCCTTGCCCGTTCGGCGGCGATTTCGCGGTTGAGGCGCGCAAGATCGCCATAGCGCCGGGCATGGCGGGGGACGGTTTCGGTTTCGCCGCAGATGTCGCTGGCAAAGAGGAAGACCACCTCGGCGGCGGGGCCCGACCCGAGCGAGACCGTCACCAGGCCCGTGCGGCGCGACAGTTCCGCCATGAGGGGGGCCGGCACAAGTTCGGCTTCCACGGCGAAGGCCCCGGCCTCTTCCAACCGCCGGAACCGGTGCCAGAGTTCGACGGCTTCCTCTACCGATTTGCCGACCGACCGCACCGATCCGACCCAGGTGGATTTGCGCGGCACGAAGCCCAGATGGCCCATCACCGGAATGTCCTCCGAGGCCAGCAGCGACACGATCGACAGGCGTCGCCCTGTGATCACGGCATCGGCGCCGTCCGTCAGGGCCTTGAACGCGGTTCGCAGTATCTCGTCATCGGTGACGGCCTCGGCAAAGCCAAGCGCCGCCGTCACGAAGATCCGGGAAGACCCCTTTCGCACCTCGGCCACGTTCCGTGCCCGGCAGACCGCAAGCTCGATCCCCGCAGTCTCGGCGGCGGCGGCTTCCTCGGCGCTGTCGCAGGTCACCTGGGCGAAGGCGCCCGGTCGCCCCTTGGCCTGCCGCAACGAGGCGACGGTCGCGAGGCGCTGGCTGTCGCGCGCCGCCCAGTCGAATATCCGCGCCACCGGCATCACCCCTTGGCCAGCTTTCGCGCATATTCGGGCGGCGCGACCGTCCCCGGCTTGGAAAACCACAGCGGCGCATCCACACCCGAATAGAGAAGGATGTTTCCCCAGGGATCGAAGGCACCCGTGCGGACAATCAGCTTTGCCCGCTCTGCCATCTCGCCAAGGATCGTGGCATGCGGGATCATGGCATGGTCGCTGTCGGAGAAAAGCGCCCGGACGGTCTGCAACAGCAGCGGATTGTGATCGGGCAGGGCATCCGCATAGGCGACCTTCTCGGCCACGAATTCATCGGCGATCAGGGAAAGCACGGTCTTCAGGTCAGGCAGATCGGGCATCAGCGCCAGATCAATCCGCCAGGCGGATCGGGGGATCGGAAAGCCTGCATCGCAGACGATCATAAGATCCCCGTGCCCCATCAGCGAAATCGCGTGGCTCAGTTCGGCATTCAGCAGGCGTCCGCGCTTCATTCTTTCTCTCCACCGTTGCGGTTTGCACAGGTCACGTCAGCATCTCCATCAACTCGGCCCGCCGTGGCATGGCGGGGATCACGCCCAGTTTCGTGCAGGCATGGGCGCCCGCCGCCACGCCCCAGCGGACGGCCTCGGCCAGGGGGCGCCCTTCGCCAAGGGCCACGGCAAAGGCCGCGTTGAAGGAATCCCCCGCACCGGTGGTATCGACGACGTCCACCTTCGGGGCGGGCACCACGAGGTCGTGCTGATCGTCCAGGATCAGGGCGCCCTTTTCGCCCATCGTCACCACGACGGTCCCCACGCCGCGCCGGCGCAGTTCAACGGCAAGATCGCGGGTTCCGGCCGGATCATCCGGCCGCAGCCCAAGCAGAAGCCGCAGCTCGCTTTCATTGGGGGTCAGGTAATCCACATGGTCCAGGATGCCCTCGGGCAGGGCGGTCGCCGGCGCAGGGTTCAGGATGGTGCGCGCCCCTGCCGTCCGGCCCAGTTCCATCGCCCGTCGCGCGGCCTGAACCGGGATTTCAAGAACTGACATGACCACCGCGCTGCGCGCGATCCTGTCCTGCGCGCGGTCCACCAGCGCCGGGTCCATGAGCATGTTGGCGCCCATGTCGAGGATGATGAAATTGTCGCCCGCAGTATTGAGGATGATGAAGCCCACGCCCGTGGCCTTTTCCGGCATGCGGTGCAGATGCGTGGGATCCACCCCTTCCGCCGCATAGAGCCTTGTGGCCACGGCGGCCAGATCATCCTCGCCGATGCAGGCGACGATGGATGCCTCGGCCCCGAGCCGGGCGATGCCCACGGCCTGGTTCGATCCCTTCCCGCCCGGGCCCAGATCGAAATCCGAACCTAACAGCGTCTGGCCGAAGACCGGGATGATCGGAGTGCGGATCGTCATTCCCACAGCAAAGCTGCCGATCACGGTGATATGCGTCATGTCAGTTCCCCGTTCGATGCATGGCGTCAGGCAGCATGGGGTTCTGCCTTCGTGGTGGCGAGGGACATGACCGCCTCTTCGGTCACGTCGGACCCTGAGAGTTCGCCGGTCATGCGCCTGTTCGCCATGACGATGACGCGTCCGGAATGCAGCACGATCTCGGGCAATTCGGAGGACACCATCAGGATGGCCAGCCCGTCTGCGGCCAGCGTCTTCAGGATGTCGTAGATTTCGGCCTTGGCGCCGACGTCAATGCCGCGGGTCGGTTCGTGCAGGATCAGAAGCCGCGGTTGCGACACCAGTCCGCGCGCAAGGATGATCTTCTGCTGGTTGCCTCCGCTCAGAGTGCCGATGCGCTGGCCGAAATCGGAGACCTTGGCCCGAAGATCGCCCACATAGCGCCGGGCGGTATCGCGGATCTCGCCCCGCCGCAGCAGGCCAAGGCGGCTGAACCGCCGCAGGGTCGAAGAGACGATGTTCTCGGCCACGCTCATGGTGAGCAGGGCGCCTGCGCCGCGACGGTCCGCGGGGATGAGGGCGATGCCCGCCGCGATGGCATGCGACGGCCGCGACGGCAAAAGCCGGATGCCGCCGATCTCGACCGTCCCGCTGCGGGGAACCAGGCCGAAGATTGCATCGGCCAGGATGTCCTTGCCGCTGTCGGGCAGGCCCGCGACGCCGACGATCTCTCCGGGGGCGACCGTGAAACTGATCCCGTCGATGCGCCCCGGCACGGCAAGATCGCGGATCGCAAGGGCGGGCATCGCATCGGCAGGCGCGGGCCGCGCAAGGCGCGAATACTGTGCCGCCGTGTTCACCGCGCGCCCTACCATATGGGCCACCAGATCCGCCGAGGTCAGATGGGGGCCGTTCTCCAGCGTGACCTGCAACTGCCCGTCGCGCATCACGCTGATCCGGTCGGCCAGCGCCCGCACCTCGTCAAGGTGATGCGAGACATAGAGAACCGTCACCCCCCGCGCCCGCAATGCCCTGACGATGTCGAACAGCCGCTGGCTTTCGGTGGGCGAGAGGGCCGAGTTCGGCTCGTCCAGCACCAGAAGCCGGGCATCCTGCGAAATCGCCCTTGCAATCTCGACCATCTGCTTTTGCGCGATGGAAAGGCTTGCCACCGGATCATGGATTCCGATTTCGGTCAGCCCCAGCCGTTCCAGCGCCTCGCGCGCTGCCTCGGCCGCGCGCCGGCGGTTCAGGAGCGACAGGGCATGCCGCCGCGCAAAGCGGCCCATCAGGACGTTTTCCCCCACCGTCAGGTTCTCGCACAGCGACAGTTCCTGATAGACCACGCGGATCCCAAGCCGCTGGCTGGCCAGAGCCGAACCGATGATGACGGGCTTTCCATCGACAAGGATCGTGCCACTGTTGGGCTGCAACTCTCCGGCGAGGATGTTCATCATGGTGCTTTTCCCGGCACCGTTCTCGCCGATGACAGCGTGAACCTCGCCGGGCCGGAAAGCCACCGACACACGATCCATGGCGGTCACGCCCGGAAAGGCCTTGGTCACGTCCCGCAATTCCAGAAAGGCTGCCGACATGGTCCTGGTATCCGTCCTGATCCCTGCAAAGGGCGCCCCGGAACGCTGCCCCGGGGCGCGCGCCGTTTGTATCAGTTGGCGATTTCGCTGATGTTCTCGGGCGTGTAGATGCCCACGCCGGTATCCAGATCGTCGATCGGGCTGCCGCGCAGGAAGCTGGCCAGCAGGTTCACCGCCTCGAAGCCCTGCCGTTCGGGCGCCTGGTCGATGGTCGCCTGGATCACGCCGTTCGACACAAGCTCGACCGTCTGATCCAGCAGATCGAAGCCAACGATCTTGACCGCGTCCTTCCTGTCGTTGCGCTGAACCCATTCCCCCGCCGCAGGCGTGGAGCAGCATTCCAGCGACAGGATGCCCGTGATGCCCGGATCGGCCAGCATGGCATTCTCGATGGCGGCATAGATCTCTTGCGGATCGGTCCCGGTGTTCAGGGTCCGCACCACCTCGATGCCGGGGAACTGGGCCAAAGCCTCGCGGGCGCCGCCCTCCCGGTCAAGCGACCACTGCGCCGAAGCGTCGAGCGTGGTGATCATCACCCGGCCTTCGCCGCCCATGACCTCGCCCATCAGCTTTCCGGCCTCGCGCCCGGATTGCACCAGATCCTGCCCGGCGAAGACCAGCCGCCCGCTGTCGGGATTGTCGGTATTGTAGGTGATGACGGGGATGCCCGCCTCGATCACCCGGTTGATGAGAGGGGCAAGCGCATCCGTGCTGACCGACGAGATGGCAAGACCGTCCATCTGGTCCATCAGCGTTTCGATCTCGGATATCTGGGCATCGGCATCAGCCCCGACAGGCCCGATGAAGCGGGCGGCGACACCCTCTATCGCATC